>NZ_RZSB01000029.1:0-21147 GCF_004023285.1 Mesorhizobium sp. M2A.F.Ca.ET.067.02.1.1 | reverse complement strand
GAGCAGAACGAAGAAGCGCTTAAGAGCGACACCATGATCAAGGTCTTCGATGAATTCCGCAATATGAACAAGTATGTCGACCCGAACTACCCGGGCCGCGACTGGAACATCGCGGCCAAGATGGTGATGACCGGCGAGGCCGGCATGCAGGTCCTTGGCGACTACGTCAAAGGCGAGATGGTGCTGGCAAATCTGAAGCCGAACGTCGACTACGGCTGCGCACCGCCTCCCGGCAATGGCCAGACCTATCTCAGCGTCTCCACCGCGTTCGTCTTCTTCAAAGGCAAGGAGGCCTCCGTCGAGGCCGCGCAGGATGCATTGGCCGAGACCACGTTCGATCCCAAGGTCCAGCTCGGGTTCAACCTGAAGAAGGGAGCCACGCCGGCACGCTCCGACGTCGACGCCGCGGCGCTCGATTTTTGCGCGCAGGCCTCTTACAAGGCCCAGGTCGAGGCAGCCTCACACGGCCAGGCATTCCCGGCGATTTCGCATTTCGAGGCGTGGAGCCCGGCCAAGAGCGGCATCTTCATGGACGTGGTATCGACCTTCTTCGAGCAGCCGTCCATGACCTCGAAGGCTGCAGTTGAGCAGCTCGTGAACGGACTGAAGACGATCTCTGAATAATCAACACGCTCCCAAGCGGTCGTGCCGCGGGTGGTCGCCTCAGGGGACCAGCCGCGGCATGGCTATCGACCAGGGACAAAACTTCCTCATCGGTTGGCGGCAAAGCGAATGGATATGCTATCGCTGAAGTCCGAAATCTTGACGGTGCGTCCGTCTCTCGAGACCGGGCGTGTGCGGACATTCATCGGCAGACACGCGTCCCAGATCGCCCTCGCGCCTTCGGTCGCGATAGCGTCGATATTCGTCTATGGCTTCATGCTCTGGACGGCCTACATATCGTTCAGCGCTTCAGGGATGTTGCCGGACTATCATTGGGTCGGGCTGCGGCAGTACTACAATTTGTGGTCCAACCCGATCTGGGTGCAATCGGCGAAGAATATCTTCGTTTTCACATTTTTGTACATTCTGCTGACGACCGTGGTCGGTCTGTTTCTTGCTATACTTCTTGACCAGAAAATAAGAGCGGAAGGGGCCTTGCGGCTCATCTACCTCTACCCGATGGCACTTTCATTCGTCGTCACCGGAACGGCGTGGAAGTGGATCCTCAACCCCGGCCTTGGCATAGAACGTGTCTTGCGCAATTGGGGTTGGGAGGATTTTCGGTTTGACTGGTTGGTGAACCCGCGCTTTGCTCTCTACACTGTCGTGCTGGCGGGTGTCTGGCAGGCCTCCGGCTTCGTCATGGCTCTGTTCCTTGCCGGGTTGCGCGGTATCGACGAGGATTTGATGAAAGCCGCGCGACTTGATGGGGCAGGTGGCCCCTCGATCTATCGGCGCATAATCATCCCGCTTCTTGGCCCAACCTTCGTGACCGTTGCTGTAGTGCTGGTCCAGCAGGCGCTGCGGACCTTCGACCTTGTCGTCGCCCTCACCAACGGTGGGCCCGCCAACAGCACACAGGTGCCGGCGACCTTCATGTACAAGCAGACTTTCGAACGCTCTCAGCTAGGCGTCGGGGCGGCGAGTGCCGTGATGATCTTCATGACAATCCTGGCGATCGTCGTGCCCTATCTCTATACTTCAACCAGGAATGCCTCCGATGAGCACGCATGAAGTGGTGCTGGGGACCGGCCTGGCGCACAGGGTCACCCGCGTCATCATCTACGGCGCGCTTCTGTTCATGGCCGCCATCTATGTCTTTCCGCTTCTTGTCGTGGTGCTGACTTCGCTGAAGTCGCTGGAGGAATTGCGCGCCGGCACAATCATCGACTTTCCCACCGCCCCGACGATGCAGCCATGGTACCAGGCCATGTTCACCGCCTGCATAGGAACAAGTTGCAACGGACTGGCACCATATTTCGTGAACTCGGTGATGATGGTAGTGCCGGCTGTGCTGCTGTCGACCCCGATCGGCGCGGTCAACGGCTTCGCCCTCACCCATTTCAAGTTCCCGGGCCACAATTGGGTCTTCGCGTTTCTCTTGTTTGGTGTCTTCATTCCGCTGCAGATCGTGCTCATCCCATTGGCCTATGTGATGGGTTCGCTTGGCATCGCCAACAGCGTCGTGGGTCTGATCCTGGTCCATGTGATCTATGGCATTGCCTTCACAACGTTGTTCTTTCGCAACTTCTTTGTCACCGTGCCGCACGAGATCGTCGATGCAGCCCGCATGGATGGCGCCAGGTTCCTGCAGATTTTCCGTCGCATCGTGCTTCCCATCGCCATCCCAACGGTGGTGGTGTCGGTCATCTGGCAATTCACCCACATCTGGAACGACTATCTTTTGGCCACCACCTACACCTCCGGCCTGACGTCGCCTGTAACCGTTGGGCTGTACAACATGGTGGCGTCAACCACCGGAACGAAAGAATACAACGTCAACATGGCCGCGGTGTTCTTGACCGCTCTGCCAACCCTTTTGGTGTACGTCTTTGCCGGCCGTTATTTCCTGCGCGGTCTGGTCGCGGGATCCGTCAAGGGTTGAGCCGGGCCTGACCATCCGAGAAAGACCATCGTGAACTTGAAGCCACCGGACACCAGATCTGCTTGCCGTGAGAAAATGTCGTGACTGCAGTTTTTGATTTTATCATTGTCGGTGCGGGATCGGCAGGTTGTGTGCTGGCAAACCGATTGAGCGCCGATCCGGCAGTCAAGGTGCTGCTGCTGGAAGCCGGACCCAGGGACTGGAATCCCCTGATCCGAATACCGATTGGCGTGAACTATACGGTGGGCGGTCATTTGGATTGGCGGCTGACGAGCGAGCCGGAGCCAGGCGTCGACAACCGGCGCATCAAACTTCCACGCGGTAAGGTCCTCGGCGGATCGTCGGCGATCAACGGCATGATATTTGTCCGGGGACATGCCGAGGACTTCAACGAGTGGCAGCGGGCAGGCGCGACGGGCTGGGACTGGAATGGTGTCTTGCCTTACTTCAAACGCATGGAGACCTGGCAGGGGCCGGCTTCCCAGGATCGTGGCTCATTTGGGCCGATAACCGTCAGCTACGGCAACTACCGCACGCCTTTGTTCGAAGCCTTCCTCGAGGCCGGGCGGCAGATGGGCATGCCCGTTGTCGAGGACTACAACACCGGAAACCACGAGGGCTTCGACTGGGTCCAGTACAACATCGACAAAAGGCGCGGCGTTCGCTGTTCGGCCGCGCAAGGCTATTTGCGGCCGATCCGCCACCGCAAGAACCTGACGGTGGCAACGAATGCCCATGTCACTGGCCTCCTCTTGCAAGGGCCGCGCTGTACTGGTGTGCGCTACACCATCAAGGGCGTCGAGCACTCGGCTGCCGCCGCCGAGACGATACTGTCTGCCGGTGCCTATATGTCTCCCCATCTCCTGATGCTGGCGGGAATCGGCCCCGCCGAACAATTGCGCGCTGCCGGCGTTGATCCGATCCTGGACCTTCCGGGCGTGGGCGAGAACCTTCAGGACCACTGCGGCAGTCTTGCACAGTTCGCCTGCACCAAGCCCCTGACCTACTACTCGTTGAAGCATCCTGTCCGTGGCCTCAAGGCGGCGGCCGAATATGCTTTCAGGCGCACGGGCCCGATAGCCGTCTTCCCGATGTCGGTTCAGGCGTTCCTGCGCAGCAACCCTGCCGAGGAGCGACCAAACCTGCAGGTCCAATTCTATCCCGTGAGCCGCGACCTGAAATCTCCCAAGGGCGAGATCGCGACTTTCAATGCCTACACACTGCAGTTTGGCCTTATGCGGCCGAAGTCGCGGGGCCGCCTCCTGCTGCAATCAAGCGACCCCTTCATGGCGCCTCGGATCCAGCACAACCTTCTTACTGATCCGGCCGACGTCCAGGTCCTGACCGAAGGCCTGCGGCTGGCGCGTGAAATCAATGCCCAGCAAGCCTTCCGTGACTTCACCGGGGAAGAGCTCGACCCGGGCCTGCACATCCAGTCCGACCGCGATATCCAGGCCTATAACCGCCGCAACCTGTTGAACGAGTACCATCCATCCGGCACATGCAGGATGGGGACCGACGATATGGCGGTCGTCGATCCCGAATTGCGCGTGCGCGGCATAGCGGGCCTGAGAGTGGCGGATGCCTCGGTGATGCCTGTGGTGACCTCGGGAAATACCAACGCTCCCGCGATGATGATTGGGGAAAAGGCCGCGGCAATGGTTATAGGCGAGGATTAACTGCATGCGATCTGCGCCGGGACCGGCCGGCTGAAAAAACCTGACGCAGTAAGCCGAAAAGGCTTCAAGACATTGGAATAGAAGGAAGATCGCGCCGGAACGGCTGCGTTCGATGCTCGTTTGCGCCGCGTATGAACAAACCACGTGCATACAACGCAAGGTTTGAGGATTGGACCCATGGATGAAATTCGAGACCAGATCGAGGCAATTAAAAGAGAGACGGAAAGGCATGCATTCTCGTCGTTCAGCCAGGCCGATGCGCTGCGCGTTGGTAAGACCTTGCTCGGTCTGGCGGAGGACGAAGGGCTGTGCGTCGCGGTCGGCGTCGACCTCGGCGAACAGGTGATCTTCCGTGCAGCGCTGCCTGGCACCAGCGCTGACTATCAACATTGGATTGAAAGGAAATTCGCCACAGTAAGGCGCTTCGCCAAGGCTTCGATGCAGCTTGAGCTGCAGGCCAGGCTGGAGCCCGACTTCGCCAACCAGCGCGCCCTCGATCCCAGCCGCTACGTGCTTTGCGGGGGCGCGGTGCCGATTTGCGTGGGAAGCACCATGGTCGGTGCAATTGGCTGCGCGGGTCTCGCCTCCATCGATGACCACCGGCTGGTCATTCGTGCCATCGAAACATATCGAAAGGCCATTGACGGAAGCTGAGCCAAACTGCATACTGCATGCAATACGGCATGCCGGCCGGCAGGAAGGAAAGGGATCGGATGTATCCGTTCAAGTCAAACCCCGAAGACGCGCAATGGATCGAAAAGGCGAGAGCCCTCAAGGAGGTCTTTGCCCAACGCGCAAGGCAGGTCGACGAGGCTGGTGGCTGGCCGCAGGAGAACTGGCAAGACATCATCGACGGCGGCTTTCTGAGGCTTGGCGTGCCGAAGGAATATGGCGGGTATGCCAACGATGATGCCGGCTTCAGCAATGTGTGCCACGCTGTGGTCGAGATCTTCGCCTCGGCCTGCGGTAGCACCGGCTGGATCATTCAGAACCAGTATCACTGCTTTGGGCTGGTGGCCGCGCTCGGCAATGAGGAGCAGAAACGTCGCATCCTGGCCGATGTGGCTGAAAACGGAGCGGGCGTGGCCTCGGTCGGCAGCGAGGTCCAGCCGGGCCGCTCGCAGGTGGTGCCGCACAAGGACGGCAAGATTTCCTTCGCCTCGGATTTGACGCCCACAGAGGGAGGTTTCCTCGCGAACGGCTTCAAGGGTTTCACCAGCGGTGGTGCGGCGTCGAAATACCTGCTGTTTTGGGCCTTGGCCCCCGGGACAGATGATCCCGATGTCGGTGCGAGCGTCTTCGTGATCGAGTTGCCCAATCCGGGCGTCGAGTTCGTGCCCGGCTGGGAAGAGGCGATCGGCATTCGCGCATCGCTATCGGGCGGCGCCAAGTTCACCAATGTCTTCATTCCGTGGAAGAACGTTCTTGGCGAGCCCGGTGACTTCAACCAGAGCCATCCGTACACTTTCGAACTTGCCTACGCGGCGCATTCGCTCGGTTCGGCGCAGGGCATCTATGAGGAAGTGCGCGATGCGGTCGCGGCAAGAGCGTTCCTGCAGCAGGACGACACCAATATGTACTCGCTCGGCGAGATGGCCTCTGCGATCGCTGCGACGCGTTCGCAACTGTGGTACGCGCAACATCTCTACGACCAGAAGATGTGGGGCGAGGCCTCGCACGCAACTCTCATGGGCCTGCATATGGCCAAGACGACGGTGGGTTTGGTTTCGACCAAGGCCTTCGAAATCGTAGGCACGAGAGCGGTTTTCCGGTGGAGTTCCATCCCGCGCCTGATGCGCGATGCACGCGTCGCCACGCTTCATACGCGTGAAAGCATGATCATGAAGACCGTCGCCAAGACGGAACTGTCGCGGGACTATCACCCGAAGGCGAAATACGGTCGTCGGCTTCCCGAGAGCGAACGCAAGACCTGGGCCGATCTGGGCTTCCATTTCAACCGGGATGCAGCATGACGGGCGGCACCGCCAAGGCTGATAGCCCGCTGCCCTTGCTGCCCTTCGATCGGGCGGAATTCAGGAGACGGGTCAGCCGTGTTCTTGCGGAAATGGCTGATCGCGGCGCCGACCTGTTGCTCGTCGATCAGATCGACAGCCTGGCTTACCTGACGGGCTACGCCCACTCCGGTGCTCGCTACCAGGGTGCGCTGATCTCACTCTTGGGTGATGTGACCCTGCTGATCCGCTCGGCCGATCAGTTCGGGGCCCAGCGGCAGGCCACTGTGGACGCGTTTGTCACCTTTGACGATCACGAGGACGAAACCGCGCTCCTGGCGGGGCTCATCCGCGACAGCGGCACGAAAACGCTGGCCATCGAGACGGACAGCCATTTCCTGACCATCGAGCGATATGAGCGGGTCCAGGCAGTAAATCCCGGACTGAAATTCATCGACTTCGGAAAGGTGATCTGGGAACACCGCTTGATCAAGTCGCCGGCCGAGATCGAGGCGTTGCGCCGCGCCTGCGCGATAGCTGACGCCGCGATCCAGGCCGGAACCGACGCAATCGCCGTGGGCCGATCAGAACGCGAACCTGCCATCGCAACATACCGCAAGGCTATCAGCCTGGGAGCCGACAATGGTCGTGTGGCCGTGTTCGGATACGGCAGCACAGTCGCCAATATGCACGGCCGGCTGGGCGAGCGGATTATGCAGGCGGGCGAGCTCTACTTCATTGAGGCTGTTCCGCAGGTCTATGGCTATTCGGGGCGCATTGCCCGGCCGATGGCGGTTGGACACGTCTCTGATCGTCAAGGCGCGATTGCGCAGCGGGTTGTCGAGATCCAGGACGAATTCATCGCCGCCATGGTTCCCGGCGCCATTTCGGGCGAGATTGACCGCGTCGCCCGCGAGACCATGCTTCGCGAAGGCCTGAAGAAGACCTACCCACAGGTTTCGGCCTACACGCTCGGCTATCACGCCGCGCCCCGCACGTCCGATCATACCCGCATCTTCATGCCCAACGAGACCTGGGCACTCGAGCCGAACATGGTTTTCCACGTCATCCACTATTGCGAGGGCATGCCCTTCAGCGAAACGGTCCTGGTCACGCAAAACGGGCCGCTGCGTCTCACTCAGGCCGCCAGGGAGATTGCCGTCAGATGAGCCAAATCGGACAGCGCGTTCTCGTCGTCGGCGGTTCCAGCGGCATGGGCGAGGCTGGCGTTCGCGCTCTTGCCGCCTGCGGCGCGCGCGTCGTTATGGCCGACAGGAAAAAAGCGCCGGACGATCTGGGCGCTGAGCGGGTTCTCGAAATCGACATTGGCGACGACACGCGTATTTCCTCCGTGGTGAGCGAGGCCGGCGAAATCCTCGGCGGCCTGGATGCTGTCTGGAACAATGCCGGTGTTTGCCATGTCGGCACGCTCGAAAGCATGGAATTGGACGCTTTCGAGCTCAGCTTCGCGCTGAACGTTCGCGCCAATGCTCTACTGGCACGTGCCGCGCTTCCGCTGCTGCGTCAGGCCGGAGGCGGCAGCTTGCTTTTCACGGCATCGGCAGCATCGATCATGGTCGCCGAAGGTTCGTTGCCATACATCGTTTCGAAGTCGGCATTGCTGACGATGACCCGGCAACTCGCGCTGGAATATGCCCGCGACAACATCCGGGTGAACGCTCTTTGCCCCGGTTGGGTGGACACGCCCTTCAACGCCCCAGCCTGGGAGATGTTTGGCGGGCGGGAATCTTTCCTCCAGAAGGTGCCGGAGCTTGTCCCTTTGCATCGTATGGGGACCGTCGAGGAATTCGGCGCTATCGTTCGCTTCATTCTCTCGGCCGATGCACGCTTCATGACCGGACAGGCGGTCGTGGTCGATGGCGGGGAGTCGTTGATAAAGGGCCCGACCCGCTGATGGGTGGATGGCCAGGCGCACATACGGGAAAATCAATGAGCGATATCGTCATCACCAACGCCACCCTGCTCGATCCACGGGACGCAACGTTGCGTTCAGGCCAGCAGATCCGGATCGAGGGCCAAAAAATTGTTGAGGTCGCCGGCTCGGTTGGCGTGGCCCAGGGAGCGACCAGAATTGACGCCGGAGGTCGCGTCGTGATGCCCGGCCTTATCGATGCACATGTCCACGCGATGGCCTATGTCAACAACCAGGTGACGCTGGCCAACACTGCACCCTACCTCGTCGCGGCGCACGCCTCGAAGATCCTTGCCGACTACCTGCGACGGGGCTTTACTACCGTGCGCGATTCCGGCGGCGCGGATGCGGCGCTCGCCGATGCCACACGCCTCAATCTGTTTCCTGGTCCGCGCCTATTCGTACCGGGGCTGGCGCTGGCGGTCACCGGCGGACTGGGCGATTTCCGGGTTCGGACCGAACATGATCAAGGCTGCCCGCATTGTCGCAGTACGCGCAACATCAGCCGTGTCGTGGATGGCGTGGATGCAGTCCGCCGGGCAGTGCGCGAGGAGATCGCGGCCGGTGCTCATCAGATCAAGTTGATGGCCGGGGGAGGCAACTCCGGGAAATCCTCGATTTACTCGCCGCATTTCTCACTGGAAGAACAACGGGTCGCCGTGCAGGAGGCGGCCGATTTCGGCACATATGTGATGGCGCACTGCTATGGCGTTGATGTTATCCGCCGCGCGCTCCAGGCTGGGGTACGCACTATCGAGCACGCGAACCTGATAGACGAGGATACCGCGCGCCTGGTGGCCGACAAAAACGCCTACGTCGTGCCCACACTATCTACCTTCGAGGCCAGCATCTTCTACGCCGACCAACTGGGCACGCCCGCACATATCGTCGAACAGGTCAAGATGATGCTGCGCCGTGGCGTCGAAGCAGTAAAGATCTGCCGCGACGCCGGCGTCAAACTGGGATTTGGTACCGACCTGGAAGGCGTCATGCATCATTATCAACTGCATGAGTTCAAGATCCGCTCCGCGGTCGAAACGCCCGCCCAGACCTTGCATTCGGCCACAATCGTCAATGCCGAGATCGTGCGGCACGAGGGCAAGCTCGGAGAACTTATCCCGGGCGCCTTCGCCGACATCCTGATCGTCGACGGCAATCCGCTCGAAGACATTGGCGTCTTCCAGGAGGACGGCAGCGGCATCCGTGTCACGATCAAGGACGGCTACCTCCACAAACGTGAAATCTGAGCGGCCAACGGCGCTCATTGCGGTCGACCTGGCGGAGAACCACATCATGGGGGAACCGCCCAAGACACATGTCTCCTTCTCCCTCTTCGGCGCCCCTGTCTATTCCCGATGAAGCGAGGCTGCGCCTTCAACGCGGCCCGGTGATGATTGTCGATCTGAGGGCAATCAGGGCGAATTATCGACTTCTGGCATCCAAAACCTGAGGAACGACGGCTGCCGTTGTGAAGGGCAACGGCCATGACGCGCAACCGGGTCTCACACTTGTTCGATTAACACGGTCTGACCTGTGGCGGCCGATTGGGCCACCGCCTTTGCCAACTTCACACTCCAAACGCCGTCCTCGCCCGTCGAGGAGGGCCGGCCTTTCCCTTGCATAGCGGCCATGAAATCGGAAACACCGCGGTCATAAGTGACCTTGAGTTCAAGAGGTATGTCTTGCTCACCGTCGGATGTTCGCAAAACGACGCTGCCGCCGGGGGCCTGTGACATGACGTCGATGCCAAGAATGCTGCCGGCCGAGCCATGGATTTCTACGCCGCGCGGGCCGTGACCGACGACAAAGCTGTCGTGGCATTGCACCAAGATGTCGCCTGGGAATTCCCATACCGACATGACGCTATCCTCGATCCCGTTCGCCCCTTCGCCAGACGCACTCGCCAGCGCGGTGATCCTGGTGGGATTGCTGTCCAGATAGAATCGAAGGAGATCTCCATTGTGCACGGTGATATCGTAAATAACCCCCGCGCCCGCGCTTTTGTCGAAAAGCCTCCAAGTCTTTAGGCTCTGGGGTAACGCTCCTGCGTGGAAGATACGAATGGAGTTGATTTTTCCTATAGCTCCCTCGCGCAGAAGCCGCTTTATCGCTCGGTGGCTCTCCATGTTGCGCAGATGATGGTTCGTAGCGAGTACGACGCCTTTGCGTTCAGCTGCCTCAACGATCGATTGCGCGTCTTTCGGCTCCAAAGCGAGCGGTTTTTCACAAAGCACGTGCTTGCCGGCTTCGATGGCGGCCAGCGCCTGCGACAGGTGCTGATCGTTTTTGGTGCTGATGTAGACCGCGTCGATTTCTCGATCGCTTAACATCGGCACAATCGAGTCATAGGCGTCAGGAATACCCATCTGGTCCGAGAATGCTTGGGCGCGACTCAACTCGCTGCTGACGATAGCTTTAACCCTGCCCAGCGGATGCTTGCGTATGGAATTGACCATCCACTCGCGTGCGATGGTGCTGGCGCCGATCAGGCCCCAAGAGACCACTTTCTCGTTCATTACGATGTACTCCTTCACTCCCGCAGAGCTGCGGGACCCTCGTTTGCCCGATAATTTGTCCGACCGGATTATTATTTGTCAACGTGCCGCCGAATGGAAAAGGTCAGGCAAAGGCAATCATTTCCCGATTTTTCTGTGATTTAATGCGGACTTAGCTCGATTCTGTATGTGTATTGAATGCCTGTCTGGCCTCCGGCTTAGGTGGCCTCTCGGATTTCAGATTGACATATATGTAATAAAAGCTAACGATAAGTCAGACATCTGGAGCCGGTGGCCTGAGACGGCAACTCTGAACACAGGGCGGCAGTGTCGGCGTCGGGAAAGGCGGCGCGCGTGTTGTCAAGAAGAGGCGAAAGAGACGCCCAAAAACCGCAACCAACATCCTTGTATCGCAACCGTAGTTTCACCAAGGGGAATGAGAAATGCTTAATCGGAATCTGGTTCTTGCGACGGCCTTGTTGCTGTCCGGTTCGACATCGATGGCGCTGGCGAGCGGTCCGAACGTGGAGGTTATGCACTACTGGACCAGTGGCAGCGAGGCAGCCGGACTGAATGTGCTCAAGAAACTTCTGGAGGAGCGTGGCGTCACCTGGAGCGACTCGCCGGTGGCCGGTGGCACCGGGATGAACATGGTGCAGGTGCTGCGCGCCCGCATCGCATCCGATACCGCGCCGGCCGCAGCGCAGATGCACGCTCAGCAGGTCCAGGCCTGGGCATCCGAGGGTGTGCTAACCGACCTGACGGACCTCGCCAAGAAGGACGACTGGGCCAAGGTGATTGCTCCGGAACTTGTTCCTCTGATTTCTCATGACGGTTCGTATGTCGCGGTTCCGGTGAACGTGCACCGTTCGAACTGGCTCTGGTACAACAAGAAAGTCTTCGATTCCGCCGGCCTGCAGCCGCCGACAACCTGGGACGAATTCAACGAAGTTTCCGAAAAGCTTCTCGCCAAGGGCGTGACGCCGCTGGCCCTGGGGGGTCAGCCCTGGCAGGAGTTGGATCTCTTCGAGAAT
This sequence comes from Mesorhizobium sp. M2A.F.Ca.ET.067.02.1.1, assembly GCF_004023285.1. Lineage (NCBI taxonomy): Bacteria > Pseudomonadati > Pseudomonadota > Alphaproteobacteria > Hyphomicrobiales > Phyllobacteriaceae > Mesorhizobium > Mesorhizobium sp. M2A.F.Ca.ET.067.02.1.1. The sequence continues at coordinate 9,506 of NZ_RZSB01000029.1, read as the reverse complement.
GCCGTTCTTGGCATCGGCGGCGCCGACTTCTATCGCAAGGCTGTCATCGATGAGGACGAAGCCGCGCTTCGCAGCGACACGATGGTCAAGGTTTTCGACCAGCTGCGTAAGATGAACAAATATATCGATTCCAATTATCCCGGCCGCGACTGGAACCTTGCGACCCAGATGGTGATCAAGGGTGAAGCTGGAATGCAGATCATGGGAGACTGGGCGAAAGGCGAGCTGTCGCTTGCCAACCTGCAGCCCAACGTCGACTACGGCTGTGTGCCCGCCCCGGGGACCAAGGGAAGTTACGTCTGGCTGACCGACAATTTCGGCTTCTTCAAGACCAAGGACAAGGACAAACAGGCCGGCCAGCTCGCCATGGCGTCGGCGATACTGGACAAAGATTTCCAGGAGGCCTTCAACATCAAGAAGGGGTCGATCCCTTCGCGGATCGACGTTTCCATGGACAAGTTCGATTTCTGCGGCAAGGCCGCCTTTGCGGATCGGGCCGAAGCCCAAAAGAGCCAGAAATCGCTGCCGTCGCTCGCACACAATGCCGCGGCCGGCGCAACGAAAACGGGCGTCTTCACCGACGTCGTCTCAACTTTCTTCGAGACGCCCAGCGTGACCTCGCAACAGGCCATCGACCAACTCGTAACCGGCCTTAAATCCGCGCAGTAGCGGACCAGATCGAGGTCAGGCGACGATCGCGGCCGCCCCAACCAAGCTGCGATCGTCGGCCTTCGCGAGACGAAAGGATTCCTGGTGTCAACGACTTTCCCGGTCCAGCAAATCGCGAAGCGCGGGCAATGGCGTGAGGGCTCCGGCGCCAAGCTCTGGCTTGCCCGCAACGCGTCCCAACTGGCGTTGGCCCCATCGGTCGCTATCATCCTTCTGGCGGTCTACGGCTTCATGGTGTGGACGGGGGTGGTGTCGTTCACAGCATCCAAGATGCTGCCTTCCTATGAATTTGTCGGCTTCGACCAATACTGGCGCCTCTGGAGCAATCCGATATGGCGGATCGCCGTCGACAATATTTTTATTTTCGCGATCCTGTTTATCGCGATCGCATCGATCATCGGAATGGCGCTGGCGATCCTGGTCGATCAGAAGATCCGCGCCGAGGGCCTCTTCCGAACGATATATCTCTACCCGATGGCGCTGTCGTTCATCGTGACAGGAACCGCCTGGAAGTGGATCCTCAATCCGGGCCTCGGCATCGAGCGAATGGTGCGGCTATGGGGCTGGGATAGCTTCCGGTTCGACTGGTTGGTGGACCCCCGGTTTGCCATCTACACGCTCGTCATTGCAGGGGTCTGGCAGTCATCCGGATTCGTTATGGCCCTGTTCCTCGCGGCGCTCCGAGGAATCGACGAGGATATCACCAAGGCCGCGAGGCTTGATGGGGCCGGCAGCTTTCAAATCTACCGGCGCATCATCATACCGCAACTCGGGCCAGCCTTCTTGACTGTGTTCGTCATCCTGACGCAGCAGGCAGTGAAAAGCTTCGACTTGGTGGTGGCGCTGACCGCCGGCGGCCCTGGAAACAGCACACATCTTCCCGCAACGTTCATGTACATGCAGACATTTGGTCGAGACCAGATGGCAGTGGGCGCCGCCAGCGCCATGATGATTTTCATGACAGTCACCGCAGTCGTGGCACCATACCTTTATTCCGACGTGAGGAAACAACGCGATGACGCATGACAGCATCGTTCTCGAAAGGGGAGGGCGGTATCATCTCAGGCGCGTATTCATCTATTGCTGCCTGATGTTCATCGCGGCTGTCTATCTGCTGCCGCTCGTTGTCGTGGTATTTACGTCTCTCAAGAACATCGACGAGATACGCAACGGCTCCTTGCTTTCGCTGCCGAAGGCGCCGACCCTGGGGGCCTGGCAGGAAGCCTGGTCCGCCGCCTGCATTGGCCTTCAATGTTCAGGTTTGAAGGGCTTCTTTCTCAATTCAATGATCCTGATCGTCCCCGCTGTCGGGTTGTCAACCGCGATCGGAGCCATAAACGGTTTTGCGCTCACGCATTGGAGGTTTCGCGGGTCCAACGTTATATTCGCCTTGCTCCTTTTTGGCGTATTCATCCCATTTCAGATCATCCTCATTCCAATGGCTCGTTCGCTCGGCGCGGTTGGCCTGGCGAACACTATGCCCGGTCTCATATTGGTTCACGTGGTATATGGGATCCCTTTCACAACGCTTTTCTTCAGGAATTATTTCGTCTCTTTGCCTTCGGAATTGGTCAAGGCCGCAAAGGTAGATGGCGCGGGTTTTTATCAAACCTTCTTTAGGGTCATCCTGCCCATTTCAATCCCTTGTATCGTCGTTGCGGTGATCTGGCAGTTCACCAATATCTGGAATGACTTCCTTTTTGGCACGACATTTACATCCGGCGACAACGTTCCGGTCACCGTAGCTCTGAACAATATTGTCAACACGACCACCGGTGTGAAGCGCTACAACGTCGACATGGCGGCAGTCGTGCTGACCGCGCTGCCGACGATTGCCATCTACGTTCTCGCTGGGAAGTACTTCCTTCGCGGCCTAATGGCCGGGTCCGTGAAGGGGTAGGTAGACCCGGCAAGTTTTTGGGTTCCTGGCTCCTGGCGCGTCAGCAACGGCGCCAGGCGGCTCAATAGATCTGCGCGCCAGACGGATGACCAACACATGGACGCTCCTACCACTTTGCAATTGCCATTTGGCTTCGCACTCAAGGCGCATTGGGAATATCACGCCTGGCTGATGTTCACGATCTGGATCGTTCTGGTGCCCGGCATTGTTCTCCTCACCCGGTACGGCAAGCCGCCGCCCTCTCGCGAAGGCATACCGAAGGGAAGCCCTAGACTTGGTCGCAAGCTCTATTGGTTTACCGTTCATCGCCTGGGACTTTCCTTGCTTGCCTTCAGCAGCCTTTGCGGAGGGTCGATCGCCTTGCTGGTGAACGGAGGCTTGAGTGCCACGATCCACGCAGTATTTGGCATTGCAACCGTTGTCCTCGGCATTCTCCAGCTTGTGAGCGCGCGCCTTCGCGGGACCCATGGCGGCCCCGATGCATTCACCCAGAGCGCCACGAACGCCACCGTCGATCGGGGCGACCATTATGACATGAGCCCGCAACGCCGATGGTTCGAGGCCTACCATAAGATTGTCGGGTACTTCACCGTGGCCCTGGCGCTGGGCGCGGTCGTGACCGGCCTGTCTCAGTACTGGATCTCGAGCCTAGCTATCGGCCTCGGCCTCGCCCTTATCATATGGGTGGTGACTATGATCGTCCTGGAGGCCAGGGGATTCCACCACGACACATATCTGTCGAACTTCGGCACCGGAGCTCGTCACCCGTTCAACAAGCTTCGGATCGATCAGATGAATGGTGACTAAGACCAGGGACCGCTGTGGGAGCATCGGCCGTTGGCTGTCGCCACAGTCAGAAAGGCGGCGGGCTGCGGAGGGAGGATCGCAGCCCGCCAAGCCGGCCTCGGGAGGAAGAGGCCGCCTTAGGTCTAGCGTCCTGCCTTCTTGCGCCAGACGTCATATTTTTCTTGGTTTTCCGGTTTGGTGCAGGGGTAGAGCCCGATGATCGACGCGCCACCACGGACCTCCTCCAGGACGAAATCCTCGAAGCTTTCCATCCCGGTGCATTCCTCTGCAATCTCGTCGGCGAGGTGAGCCGGGACCACCATCACGCCGTCCTTGTCCCCGACGAGGATATCGCCAGGGAAGATCGGCGCATCCCCGCACGAAATGGGCACGTTGATGTCCAGTGCTTCATGATGTGTCAGGTTGGTTGGCGCGGACGGCCTGGCGTAGTAGGCGGGCATGTCCAGCGCGCCTATGCCTTCAGCATCGCGGAAGCCGCCATCCGAGACCACGCCCGCCGCGCCGCGCAACGCCAGCCTCGTGATCAAAATAGAACCCGCGGTCGCAGCCCTGGCGTCCTTGCGCGCGTCCATCACGAGGACATGGCCGGGTGGGCAAGTCTCCATCGCCACGCGCTGCGGATGTTCCGGATTCCGAAAAACGGTGATCGGATTGCGATCTTCGCGCGCGGGAATGTAGCGCAGTGTGAATGCCGGGCCGACCATGTTGTCCTGTTTGGGCGCAACTGGAACGACGCCCTGAATGAACTGGTTGCGGAGCCCTCGCTTATAGAGCGCCGTGGCGATCGACGCTGTGGATATCTTCTTCAGCTTCGCTCGCGTTTCGTCAGATAAGTTATGTTCGCTCATGCTTTCCTCGGGTTCACTGGGTTAGACCGTTTTGGCGATCGGCGGCGACGCTGCCGGCATCGCGCTCGGCCGCGGGGCCATAGCCGCCCCCACCGGGCGTTTCGACGACAAGCCTGTCGCCCGCGGGTACCAGCTGCTTGCCTTTGCCCTTGAGGGATCTGCCAGACTTCAGCGCGACTTTCCCTGGAGCACCGTCTTCGCCGCCGAAGCGGCCGCGTGCGGGGTTCTCGATGCGGTCCAGGGCTGCGTAGATGTAGAACGGATGGTCTTCGCGATGACCAATCTCGATGCTTTGACCGAGACCGCCACGAAATTTGCCAGCTCCGCCCGAACCGGCACGCAATTCCTTGCGCCAGAAAATGAGTGGGGTCAGGGTCTCGAGGATCTCGACAGGAACACCAGAAACTCCCGACGGGAAGGCCGTCGCATTTAGCCCATCAAGCCGCGAGCGGGCTCCGGTGCCGCCGGTCTGAACCGACAGCGCCGAGAAGCGTCGCGTCCCTGCGATGCCTTGGGTGAGGCATGCGTCATGCGCGTCTTCAAGGATAAGATTCCACAGAGCTGACGCACCCTCGGCCAAAACGTTCTCGGGAACCAGTTGCGCAAGACAGCCATAGACCACGTCGGGAAGCATCTGGCCGATGACGTGTCGCGACGATACCGGCGCAGGGCGCTGGGCGTTGACGATCGTCGCTTCGGGAGCCGTGACGGTCACGACGGAAAGCGAGCCCGAATTGTTCGGCACCTCAGGGAAGAGCGCGCAGGCGATGGCATAGGTCGAATAGGCCTGGGCATAGCTGATCGGCACGTTAATGCCGCGCGCTGAAAGTCCTGATGTGCCAGTAAAATCTACCGTGATGTGGTCTTCGGCAATCCGGGTTGTTGCCTTCAAGGTGACCGGCCGGTCATAACCGTCGATCACCATCTCGGCCTCGGCCGTGCCTTTCGGAATTGCGGCGATCGCCTTCAGGGCTGCGTCGCGTGAGCGCCTGACAATCTGGTCGCAGAGCGCAGTCAGATCGGTAAGATGAAACTCCTCCAGCATGTCAGCCAGCCGGCTCACTCCGATCTGATTGCAGGCGGCGAGGGACATCAGATCGCCTTCGAGTTCAGCCGGGTAGCGCGAATTCGAGCGCGCGAGGGTTATCAGGGTCTGATCGATCTCGCCCGCTTTTATCATTGCAAGCGGAGGGACGTAAAAACCCTCCTCGAAGACATCGCGGCCGTCTGGGCCAAAGCCGATGCCTCCGACGTCCATGAAATGACAAGTGGATGCAAAAAGCCCAACCAGATGGCCCTTGTAAAAGGCGGGCGTCACCGCGACGAAGTCATGCAGATGGCCCGTCCCCATCCAAGGATCGTTTGTGATATAGACGTCACCCTCGCGCATCGTGCCTGCGGGATAGCGGCTCAGGAAGTGCAGCACCGAGGCGGCCATCGTATTGACATGCCCGGGCGTGCCTGTAACCGCCTGCGCGATCATGCGGCCGTCGGGGTGGAAGTAGCCGGCAGAAAGATCGCCCGATTCGCGGACGATCGGGCTGAACGCCGTGCGGCGCAAGGCCTGGGCCTGTTCCTCGACGACGGCAATGAGGCGGTTCCACATAATCTGGAACTCGATCTCTCCTATCTGCTGGATTTCAGGGCTGACGGTCATTTGTCGCTCCTTTGCGATCGGACTGTCGGGCCGCCTGTGCGGCAAGATTGGTCAGGACCAGATGACCGAATGCATTTCATTCGACACAAAAATCCCTCGGAACGACTGTGTTGGTCTCCCGCTCGGTAATGACGAGCGGCCCAGTCAGGACGATGCCCGGGCCAAGCTCGGAGCGTTCGTAGACAGGAGCGTGGACGGTGCAGCCATCGATTTCGGTGAAGGGGATCTCGCCCGACGGTTCGATCTTCCGACAGCTGCCACTTGAGAGGTCATCTACCGCGAGGACAGGTTGTTCGGCAGATGCGGTTACCGCCCATGTGAGAACCTCAATCTCGTGATTGGGCAGGAAGCGACCGAAGACCTCTTTGTATCGCCGATCGAATGCCTCCTTCAAGGCCGCGCCATCGATCCCGCCATCTGCCGCGAATGGCAGATCGACCTCGAGCTCGTGGCCCTGCCCGACATAGCGCAGGAACGCTGAGACGTGCGCCTTGACGGGTTGGCCCCCCGCTGCCGGAGCAACCACGGCGCTGGCTTCCTGCTTCATCTGTGCGATGAGGTCGGCAGTGGCGGCATTGTTGACGCGGTCCAGCCGGCTATGGCGGCTCCGCACGACCTCGTAGGCCAACGGCGCCTCCAGAAAGCCGATGGCAGATCCCACGCCGGCTCCCTTGGGCACGATCACATTGACCAAGGACAGTTTCCTTGCCAGTTGCGCTGCGTGCATCGGAGCGGCGCCGCCAAAGGCGATCATTGCGCGGCGCCGCAGGTCCTTGCCGTGCTCGGCGGCATGGACCCGGCTGGCATTTGACATGTTCTCCTCGACGATTGCGGTGACCGCGGCGGCGGCCTGGACAGGCGTCAACCGCAACTTATCCCCTACCTCGCTGGATAGCGCTTGCTCGGCTAGGTCGCGCCGCAAGACCATGCGGCCGTCCGCGAATTTTCGGGTGTCGATCCGTCCCAAGACGAAATCACCGTCGGTGACAGTCGGCCGACGGCCGCCGATTCCGTAACAAGCCGGCCCCGGCTCCGAAGAGGCACTCTCAGGACCAACCGTGAGGCGCCCCATGCTGTCGACCTGGGCGATCGAGCCGCCCCCCGCGCCGATCTCGACCATTTCGATCACGGGTATCCGGACCGGCAGGCCCGAACCCTTGAGGAACCGCTCGGTCCGATCCACCTCGAAGCTGCGCGATTTCAGTGGCTGGCCATGGTCGATCAGACAGATCTTGGCGGTCGTCCCCCCCATGTCGAATGAGACGATGGCGTCAAGGTCGCATTCCTTTGCGATCTTGGCTGCAAGGATTGCCCCACCGGCCGGGCCGGATTCGACCAAGCGGATCGGGTAATCGGCGGCCTGGTCGACGGTCGTGAGCCCGCCGCCCGAGGTCATAAGCAGGATCGGCGCGTTAAGTCCCTTTTGCGCCAACTCAGCTTTGAGCCGGCCAAGATAACCGGCCATGATTGGACGGATATAGGCATTGGCAACTGTGGTCGAGGTGCGCTCGTACTCACGAATTTCGGGGCACGTCTCGGACGAGATACAAAAATAGACGTCGGGCAGCATAGCCGACAGGATTTCCCGCACGCGCAGTTCATGCGAGGGATTCGCATAGGCATGGATCAACGAGACGGCGATCGATTGAACGCCTTGCTCCTTCAACCAACGCGCAAGTGCGGCGACATGTGTATCATCGAGCTCGAGCAGGACGCTTCCATCGGAGGCGACCCGCTCTGGAATGGTGAAGCGCAAGCCGCGCCCGACCAACGGCTGTGGCTTCTTGATGAAGATGTCGTACTGGTCATGCCGGCTTTCCGAGCCAATTTCGATGGTGTCGCGGAAGCCTTGCGTGGTGATCAGTGCCGTCTTGGCACCGCGGCGTTCGATGATTGCGTTCGTCGCCAATGTGGTACCGTGGAGGAAGACGTCCAGGTCACCGAATCCAAGCCCCTGCGTTTCCAGCAGGCCCTGCACGCCGTCGATAACGGCGCGTTCGGGCGCTTGATGGGTCGTCAGGATTTTGGTCGAGGCGCGGACGCCGCCGATCTCGATGACGATATCGGTGAAAGTGCCGCCGATGTCGGCAGACGCTCTGTTGACGCGGGAAACCATCACCACTCCATTATCGGCAGGCAGTTTTCATATTTGTAATTTTTCGGACTAGTTGTCAATCAATCTTGCGCGCAGACTGACGCGCAGCCTCTCTGGCCGTAACCTGTCGGGCCAGCGTATAGCGATTTTGCTGCCGCTGCAGCAATTGCGAGCCCGTGAAATGTGCAGCCAACCATTTACAGTCAGCTGATTTTTAAAATATGTGACCAGCGAAGGCTGTTGACAAATATGTAATTTTGTTGCCCGCTTTGCGCAGGGTTGAGGCGCGCTTCGACACCTTCGGTCAGGGCGGGCGCAGACTGGAATGCAGGGATCTGGAATGACTTCTGGTTTTACTCCGCCGAAAGCGGTCAGACAATTTGGAAACTGGGTTGACGGCGCGTGGTCGTTCAGCCAAGGCGGGCAGAGTGTGTCGGTCAACCCGGCCAATGGCACGCCGGTTTCGCTGTTGCATGAGGCGGGGGAGGGCTTGGTCGATCAGGCTTGCGTGCGTGCTCACGCTGCCTTCGAGGCCGGATGGCGCCTGTCGAGTGGGGAGCAACGCTCCAACGTGTTGCTGCGCACCGCCACTCTAATTCGCGAAAACGTCGATGAACTGGCCTGGTTCGAGATGGCCGAAAGCGGCAAGCCACACAAGCAGGCGAGGCTCGAGATCGAGCGGTCGGCCATGCTGTGGGAATTTGCCGCCACGCAGGCCCGCTCTCTTACAGGCGACAGTTTTGGCGGCCTGGGTAAGGACTATTTGGCCTTGACACTGCGCGCGCCAGTAGGCGTGGCCGGCATCGTGACGCCCTGGAATTTTCCGTTCTTGATCATCAGCCAGAAGCTGCCGTTCGCCCTTGCAGCCGGCTGTGCGGCTGTCGTGAAGCCATCGGAACTGACTTCCGCCACGACACTGCTCTTGGGTCCTATCCTCAAGCAGGCGGGCCTGCCCGATGGGGTGTGCAACATCGTGACCGGCAGCGGCAGGCTGACCGGGGAGGCTTTGCTTAAGCACCCGCTGATTCGGATGATCTCCTTCACCGGATCGACGGCGGTGGGCAAACACGCCATGGAAATCGGCGCTCGGATGCTGAAGAAGGTTTCACTCGAGCTAGGCGGCAAGAACGCCCACATCGTCATGAACGATGCCGATCTGGGGGCCGCGCTCGACGCAACCTTGCATGGAGCCTTTCTCAACGCCGGCCAATCGTGCAATCAAGGTGGTCGTATCCTGCTCCAGAACGGCATCGCCCGGGATTTCACGCGCAAGTTCATCGAGGCCGCGCGGTCCATCCCCGTCGGCGACACGCTGCGCGACGACGTGCTGATGGGTCCGATCATCAGCGAAGCACAATATCGCAAGACTCTGGGCTACATTGAGATCGGCAAAGCCGAAGGCGCGACGCTTGCCCTTGGCGGCACGTATCGGGAAGAGGCGGGGGGGCGCTACATCGACCCGACCGTTTTCACCGAGGTCGCATCCAGCATGCGGATTGCCCAGGAGGAAATATTCGGTCCAGTCTGCAC
>NZ_RZSB01000299.1:0-6684 GCF_004023285.1 Mesorhizobium sp. M2A.F.Ca.ET.067.02.1.1 | reverse complement strand
GATGGGTCTTGCGGTTCTCAATGTCGTCCTCGACGGCGAGGCCGAGGCCGAGCAGTACCGAAGGATCGACCTTGCCCTGCGCGGTCGGCACGATTTTCACGGCGCGCGCCACATGCTCGCCGATGACGGCGTTGGCGCGCTCAGAGCCCGCCGCATCCATCAGGTCGCTCTTCGACAGGATGATCAGGTCGGCGCAGGCAATCTGGTCCTCGAACACCTCCTCGACCGGGTCGTCATGGTCGAGCGAGTCGTCGGCGGCGCGCTGCGCCTGCAGCGCATCCATGTCGGAGGCAACTCGGCCGTCGGCCAGCGCCGGGCCGTCGACCACGGCAACGACGCCGTCAACCGTCACGCGGCTCTTCACCGTCGGCCACTGAAAAGCCTGCACAAGCGGCTTCGGCAGAGCGAGGCCGGAGGTCTCGATCAGGATGTGGTCGACCTTCGGCGTGCGAGACAGGATCTGGTCGAGCGCCGGCACGAAGTCGTCGGCGACGGTGCAGCAGATGCAGCCATTGGCGAGCTCGACGATGTTTTCCTCCGGGCAGGTGTCGACGCCGCAGCCCTTCAGGATCTCGCCGTCGATGCCGACATCGCCGAACTCGTTGACGATGATTGCCAGCCGCTTGCCCTTGGCGTTCTCGAGCAGGTTGCGGATCAGCGTCGTCTTGCCGGCGCCGAGCAAGCCGGTGACGACGGTGCAGGGCACGCGGAAAACGGAAGCGTTCATGGTCAGTCCTTCAGCATGTCGAGGGGAGGGATGCGGGCAACCAGGCCGCGTTTGAGGGAATCAGGCCGGCCGCGCCAGGGGATCAGGCCGTCGGTCGAAGTGGCGAAGAGCTTTGCGCCGGCGACGAGGTCGGCGCCGCTGGTCGTTTCCAGATCGCCGAAGACGTAGCTCCAGCAGCCGTCGCGCAACAGCGCGGCGCTCAGCCGACGCTTGCAGTTGCCAAGGCATTCGACGGTGCGGATGCGGATGTTCTCGCCCGATACGGCGCGGCGCGTGTCTTCGGCCAGCAGCGCGCCGGCGCGCGGATGCGCGTCCGAGCCGGTCTCGTCGCGGCAGGATGAGCAGACGATGACGGTCACGCCGTCTGACGCGTCGGGCTCGGACGAAATGTCCGCGATGTTTGCCGGGAAACTGCCGTTGCGATCCAAAACCAGGCTCCTTGCCCGGAAAACCCGCCGGGCATTCGGATACTTAAAGTCTCAGACGGCAGGTCTCCTGGCTCGCGGGTCGTCGCCTCAGATGCCGCCTTCCCGGGAACATCCCAGTGGTTTTCGGCCGGGGCTCGTCGCTCACAGTTGCGGGGACAGCCGCGGATTTGGGCTTTTGGCCCGCACCGCATTCCCTCTTGGCTCCTCCCTTTGCCGGGAGAAGACCGTCTGGGTCAGGATTTAGGCTTACGGCTAGGCGCCTGTCAACGCGCGGCTACGACACTGCGATGTCGGCCAGCGCCGGTCCGAGGTCGCCGGCCGGCGTCACTTCGATCGCCTCAAGGCCGAGCCAGCCCTGCATCTGCTTCAGCTCCTCGAAGAGTTGGGCTGCCGTCTCGGGTGGCGCGCCGGCCTCGGCATAGGCGGCGTGGACGCGCAAGATGCTCGCAGGCCGGTCGGCCCTCAGGTCGACGCGGGCGACGATGCGGTCGCCGAGCAGGAAGGGCAGCACGTAGTAGCCGTATTGGCGCTTTTCGGCCGGCGTGTAGATCTCGATGCGGTAGCGGAAATTGAAGAGCTTTTCGGTGCGCGTGCGTTCGAAAACCACGGGATCGAAGGGGGCGAGCAGGGCGCGCGCCTCGATCCTGCGCGGGATTCGGGCGTCGGGGTGAAGATAGGCGGGCTTATCCCAGCCCTCGACCTTCACCGGCAGCAATTCACCGGCTTCGACCAGTTCCTCGATGCGGTCCTTCGTATCCCCGGGGGCCAGGCGAAAATAGTCGCGCAGGTCGCCATAGCTGGCGATGCCGTGGGCGCGGGCCGAGATACGCAGCAATTCGCGATGCGCGTCCTCGACCGAGGGCACCGGCAGGTCGAGCACGGCCTGCGGCAAAACGCGCTCGGGCAGGTCGTAATAGCGCTCGAAACCGCGCCGGTAGGCGGTGGTGATGCGCCCGGCCCAGAACAGCCATTCGAAGGCGTGCTTGGCCTCGCTCCAGCCCCACCAGCCGCCATTGCCCTTGTGGCCCTCGATGTCGGAGGCGGCGATCGGCCCGCGATCGGCGACCTCTCTATAGATCTCGTCGATCATTTCCTTGCGCTCACGGCCCCATTTGGCCAGGCCGAGATACATCTCCTCGCCCTGCTCGGCGCGCTGCATGCGCCAGCGCAGCAAGGGGTAGGTCTCGACAGGCAGGAACGACGCCTCATGCGCCCAATATTCAAAGACCGCGCGCTTGCGGGTGACCGCGGCGTTGTCGAGCAGCGCAAGCGGGTAGGGGCCGAGGCGGGAATAGAGCGGCATATAATGAGCGCGCACCACGGCGCTGACGGAATCGATCTGCAACAGGCCGGTTCGCGAAAGCACGCGCGCAAGGTGCCGGCGATCCGGAACCCCTGCGGGACGAGGGTCGTTGAACCCCTGTGATCCAAGCGCAATGCGCCTGGCCATGGCGAGCGAGATCTTCTCCTTCATCAAGCTGTCCTTGCCCCGATCGTCCGTTGGTTTTTAGCCGGTGATTCCGGCCATGCTAGCAGGCAAATGGCGGGAGATATGTCAGGAGAGAAAAGTGGAGTAAAAAGCGAAGGAAATCAAACAGGAGCGGATCGGACCAGTTTCTTCCGATATGGCGTCCAGGGCCGCGATTTGAACAAGGTTTGACTTGCGTCACCGAAACCGCTGCGCTAACCCTCGCCGCGTTGCAGCATGGGCTCCCTTAAAACGGTTCAGCGGTTAAACTGTCACGCTTCCGCATTAGAGTTCGTTGCTGTAATCAAAGTGAACTACCCCGCCGAAGGAAAGCCGCCGCATGAGCGCACTCCTGAGTTCATATCTGCCTATCGTGCTGTTCATCGCCGTGGCGATGATCGTGGGTCTGGCGCTCATCATTGCCCCCTTCCTGGTGGCCTATCGCAATCCCGATCCGGAAAAGCTTTCCGCCTATGAATGCGGGTTCAACTCGTTCGACGACGCCCGCATGAAGTTCGACATCCGCTTCTACCTGGTGTCGATCCTGTTCATCATCTTCGATCTCGAGGTCGCCTTCCTGTTCCCATGGGCGGTGTCCTTCTCGAAGCTCGGCATGCTCGGCTTCTGGTCGATGATGGTGTTTCTGGCGGTGCTGACCATCGGCTTTGCCTATGAATGGAAAAAAGGAGCGCTGGAATGGGATTGAACGACAGTTCAGGCACCCTCGTCGCGCCGAAGCCCAAGGGCATCATCGACCCCAACACCGGCAGGCCGGTGGGGGAGGACGATCCCTTCTTCCTCGAAATCAACAATGAGCTGGCCGACAAGGGCTTCCTTGTCACCTCGACCGAAGCGCTGATCACCTGGGCGCGCAGCGGCTCGCTGATGTTCATGACCTTCGGCCTCGCCTGCTGCGCGGTCGAGATGATCCACACCTCGATGCCGCGCTATGACTCGGAGCGTTTCGGCGTCGCGCCGCGCGCGTCTCCCCGCCAGTCCGACATCATGATCGTCGCCGGCACGCTGACCAACAAGATGGCGCCGGCACTGCGCAAGGTCTACGACCAGATGCCGGAGCCGCGCTACGTCATCTCGATGGGCTCCTGCGCCAATGGCGGCGGCTACTACCACTATTCCTATTCGGTGGTGCGCGGCTGCGACCGCGTCGTGCCGGTCGACATCTATGTGCCCGGCTGCCCGCCGAGCGCGGAAGCGCTGCTCTACGGCATTCTCCTTCTGCAGAAGAAGATCCGCCGCACCGGCACGATCGAACGGTGAGCCGATGACCCTGGCGTTGAACGAACTCTCCACCTATCTCGGCGAGAAGCTCTCCGGCCGCATCGGCGAAGCCGTGCTTGCCTATGGCGAGCTGACCATTTCGGTCGAGCCGGGCAATCTGATCGAGGTCGCGACCTTCCTGCGCGACGATGTGCGCTGCCAGTTCATCTCGATCATCGACATTTGCGGCGCCGACTATCCGTCGCGCGCCAAGCGTTTCGATGTCGTCTATCACCTTTTGTCGCCGAAGCAGAATGTGCGCATCCGCCTTAAGGTCCAGGCCGACGAGGAAACGCTGGTGCCGTCGCTGACCGCTGTCTATCCCGGCGCCGATTGGTACGAGCGCGAGACTTACGATCTGTACGGCGTGCTGTTCAGCGGCCATCCGGATCTGCGCCGCATCCTCACCGACTACGGCTTCGAGGGGCATCCGCTGCGCAAGGATTTCCCGCTGACCGGCTTCGTCGAGGTTCGCTACGACGACGAGGCCAAGCGGGTCATCTACGAGCCGGTGGAATTGAAGCAGGAATTCAGGAACTTCGACTTCTTGAGCCCGTGGGAAGGGACGGATTACGTCCTGCCCGGGGATGAGAAGGCGAAGGCAAATTGAGGCGCCACAATGGCTGAAACCTCCGTCCGCAACTTCAACATCAATTTCGGTCCGCAGCATCCTGCGGCGCATGGCGTTTTGCGCTTGGTGCTGGAGCTCGACGGCGAGGTGGTTGACCGCGTCGATCCGCATATCGGCCTGCTGCACCGCGGCACCGAGAAGCTGATCGAGGCCAAGACCTATCTCCAGGCCGTGCCCTATCTCGACCGGCTCGATTATTGCGCGCCGATGAACCAGGAGCATGCCTTCGCGCTAGCGGCCGAGCGCCTGCTCGGCATCGAGGTGCCGAAGCGCGGTCAGCTGATCCGCGTGCTCTATTCCGAGATGGGCCGAATCATGTCGCACATCCTCAATGTGACGACGCAGGCGATGGATGTCGGCGCGCTGACGCCGCCGCTGTGGGGCTTCGTCGAGCGCGAAAAGCTGATGGTGTTCTACGAGCGCGCCTCGGGTTCGCGAATGCATGCAGCCTATTTCCGGCCGGGCGGCGTGCATCAGGACCTGCCGCAGAAGCTGGTCGAGGACATCGGCAAGTGGATCGACCCCTTCCTGAAGTCGATCGACGACCTCGATGCGCTTTTGACCGGCAACCGTATCTTCAAGCAGCGCAATGTCGATATCGGCACGGTGTCGCTGGCCGACGCGTGGGCCTGGGGCTTTTCGGGCGTGATGGTGCGCGGCTCGGGCGCCGCCTGGGACCTGCGCAAATCGCAGCCTTATGAATGCTATTCCGAGATGGATTTCGACATCCCGGTCGGCAAGAACGGCGACTGCTACGACCGTTATCTCGTGCGCATGGAAGAGATGCGCCAGTCGGCCAAGATCATGCGCCAGTGCGTCGATCTGCTGCTCGGCAAGGAAAGCGCAGGCCCGGTGTCGAACCTCGACGGCAAGGTCGTGCCGCCGAAGCGCGCCGCAATGAAGCGCTCGATGGAAGCGCTGATCCACCACTTCAAGCTCTATACCGAGGGCTATCGCGTGCCGGCCGGCGAGGTCTATGCGGCCGTCGAGGCGCCCAAGGGCGAATTCGGTGTCTATCTGGTCTCCGACGGCACCAACAAGCCCTATCGCTGCAAGCTGCGCGCGCCCGGTTTCGCCCATCTGCAAGCCATGGATTTCCTGTGCCGCGGCCACATGCTGGCCGACGTCACCGCCGTGCTTGGCTCCCTCGACATCGTGTTTGGTGAGGTCGATCGCTAAAATGTCAGTTCGTCGTCTCGCAGATGCCAGCGTCCAGCCAGCCACCTTCGCCTTCAACGAGGCGAATGCGGCGGCAGCGCAGCAGTGGATCGCCAAATACCCGAAGGGGCGCGAACAGTCGGCCATTATCCCGCTGCTGATGATCGCGCAGGAGCAGGAAGGCTGGGTCACCAAGGCGGCGATCGAGACGATTTCGGACATGCTCGGCATGCCGCGCATCCGTGGTCTCGAGGTCGCGACCTTCTACACGCAGTACCAGCTCAATCCGGTCGGCACGCGCGCGCATATCCAGGTCTGCGGCACCACGCCCTGCATGCTGCGCGGCTCGGAAGCGCTGATGGATGTGTGCCGCTCGAAGATCCATCACGACCAGTTCCACACCAACGACAAGGGCACGCTGTCGTGGGAGGAGGTCGAATGCCTCGGCGCCTGCGTCAACGCGCCGATGGTCATGATCTTCAAGGACACTTTCGAGGACCTGACGCCTGAGCGGCTGGCCGAGATCATCGATCTTTACGACGCGGGCAAGGGCGCCGAGGTCAAGCCGGGGCCGCAGAACGGCCGCCATGGCTCCGAGCCGGCCGATGGTTTGAAGACGCTTACCAGCGAAAAGGCGATCCTGAAGTCGACGCGTGACAAGGAAGCCAAGGCGGCCGCGAAGGCTGCCAAGGACGCCGCCGCCGCGGCGCCGGCTGCTGCCCCTGCCGCCGTCGTCTCGCAAGCGGTGCCTGCCGCAGCCCCGGCACCTGCTGCTCCGGCAGCCTCGGGCCCGGTTGCGCCGTCCAAATCCGGCAAGCCGAAGACCGATGCGCCCGAGACCAGCCCGGCCTTAGCGACGCCGTCGCCGGTCAAGGTTGCTCCGGCCACCGAGAAGGCGGCCAGTGTCAGGGCGCCGCGCCATTCGGCCGCCAATGCCAATCAGGCTTCTCCGGAAGTCGAGGCCGTTTCCAAACCGCGCAGCGGGCCCAAGAAC
>NZ_RZSB01000298.1:0-6728 GCF_004023285.1 Mesorhizobium sp. M2A.F.Ca.ET.067.02.1.1 | reverse complement strand
ATGGTTCCCGCACCGCCGATCCCGCCGAGGCGCATTGGAGCTGGCGCAGCTACCAGATCACCGACATGCGCGCCCGCCACGAGATCGGCGCCGAGACGGCCCTGCCGGCGCCGGTGCGCGACGCCTTCCTGTCGCCAAGCCATGGCTGCCAGATCGATTTCGAGGACGACTTCCTCTATGGCGACCTGCCGGACCTCAGGCACGATTTTGCCGAGGCGCGCGGACTCACGCATTTCCGCTTCGCCTTCAACGACAAGATGCTGGTCGGCGCCCGCAAGCAGCCGCTGGAATCGGTCGACAAGATCCGCAAGCTGGTGGAGAGCGGCACACGGAAATTCCGCACGCCGGCCGAGCTGATCGAAGCGGTGATGGGCCAGTCGCTCGACGGCATGGCGGCCGAGCTCGACAAGATGGGCAACACGCTCGACGGCATCGAGGATCGCATCGTGTGCAATGCATGGCACAATGAGCGCCAGGCGCTGGTCGACGCGCGCCGGCAGCTGGTGCTGATCCACCGGCAGATGGCGACGCTCACCAGCCTCTTCCGCCACCTCGACCATTCGCATCGCAACGAGCTGCCCGACCCGATCAACGACATGGCCACACGCCTCTCGCACCGGGCGCATACGCTGCATCATGACGGCGAGCAGCTGCAGGCGCGCACGCGGCTGCTGCAGGATGAGCTGATGGCGAAGCTTACCGAGCAGTCGAACCAGCTGCTCTACATCCTCTCCGTCATGACGGCGGTCCTGTTGCCGACGACCATCATTTCTGGCCTGTTCGGCATGAATGTCGGCGGCGTGCCGCTGGTCGACACGCCGCACGGCTTTTGGGTGGTGACGGCGATCTCGGTCGTCATAGCCGGCGTTGTTTACAAGATCGTGCGACGGCTCGGGCGCGTGTAGGGCGCCGATTCTATCTCGTCGCCGGCGCCGCCGGCCGCGCTTCGCGGCCCCTGAACATCGACCAGCTGTACATCGCCAGCGCCGTCCAGATCAGCCCGAACGCGATTGCCTGTGTGGTGCCGAACGGCTCACCGAAGATCAGCACGGCGATCAGAAACACCATGGTCGGCGCGATATATTGCATGATGCCTATGGTGGACAGGCGCAGCAGCCTTGCGCCGAAGGCGAAGAGCAGCAGCGGCACGGCGGTGATCGGGCCGCAGCCGATGAGCAAGGCCGTGTCGGCACCGGTGCTGGAGATGAGGTGATCCTGGCCGGTGGCAATCAGGTAGACGATGTAGCAGAGCGCCGGCACCGACAGCAAAAGCACCTCGAGCAGGAAACCCTGGCTCGGGCCGATCGGCAGCGTCTTGCGGAAGAAGCCGTAGGCGGCAAAGGAAAAGGCGAGCGCCAGCGACACCCAGGGCAATTTGCCTGCCTCGACAGTCAGCACCGTCACCGCGATGGCGGCCAGCACAACAGCCGCGATCTGCAGCCGGTCGAGCTTCTCGCCGAGCAGCACGGCGCCGACGACGACATTGACCAGCGGGTTGATGTAGTAGCCCAGCGCGGTCTCGACGGTACGGTCGACCGCGATCGCCCAGACATAGATGCCCCAGTTGACCGAGATCAGCACCGCCGTCAGTGCCGCCATGGCAAGGCTCTTCGGCGAACGGATCGCCGCCTTGAAGTCGGCGGTGCGGCCGGCCCAGAGGAGCACC
Source organism: Mesorhizobium sp. M2A.F.Ca.ET.067.02.1.1 (assembly GCF_004023285.1). NCBI lineage: Bacteria > Pseudomonadati > Pseudomonadota > Alphaproteobacteria > Hyphomicrobiales > Phyllobacteriaceae > Mesorhizobium > Mesorhizobium sp. M2A.F.Ca.ET.067.02.1.1. The sequence goes on along the minus strand of NZ_RZSB01000298.1, from coordinate 5,062 downwards.
GCCGCCGCGATCGGCACCGACCAGACGACGCGGTTGGCGATCACCTCGGCAAGCGGCAGATGCGCCACCGCCTTCATATAGAAGGGCAAGAGCCCCCAGAGGAAATAGGCGCCAAGTGCCAGAAGGAAGCCGCGGCGGCCCTTGGCGACTTGATCGAGATCGGCTGTAGCGGTGACCATGGCCCAACGCTATGGCTCAGCGGGCCGCCCAAGACCATCACAAAATTATGATGGATCAACGGAGTTTTGGTGATGGCTCAGCGGCCGGGACCGCTTCCTTTCCGGGGCGCCGCATCACAATTCGCCTCCGCCGGTCCGCCTACAGAATTTTCTGTTTGCGATGGCCCGCCCGTAGTAATAGCCTCATTTTAGCGCTTGGGGGAATTCTAATATGAAGTGATTCTGGAACCCTTCAATGTCGCGCCTGACAAGTGCCATAAAGAATAGGAAGTATACTTTCTTCCGAGCGCAGCTCGGGGTAAGGCGTCATCTGGCCGACTCGGTCGCCTATCGGGCTTACCGCGCGACAACAGACATCGATTACTTCTTTCACGTTTTCCCGGACCGCAAGCTGATCTATGTGGAAGTACCCAAAGCGGGTTGCACCACAGTCAAGCGACTGCTTTCGATCTGCGCCTACGGAATCAACCATGATGACGATCCCGAGGCATATCATTCGCGTCGAAAATCCGGACTGCTTGCCCCGAGCGACGTCGGCGTAAAACTATTCGAATCGCTGCTGCGCGACCCCGAGACGCTGATTTTCTCCGTGGTGAGAAATCCATTCTCCAGATTGCGGTCATGTTATCTCAACAAGTTCTATAAGCTCAAACTATCCGACCCAGGAAATACCGGACTGATTGAGCAATTGATGGGCGACATGACCTCATTGTCCTCGTCCGACATCGACCGAGACCAACTGTCTTTCGACAGCTTCGTCAAAGGCGCCTGCACAACGGCTGCTCTCGGCAAGAACGGCCATTGGAGCCTGATGTCAGCAATAATTCCGAATTCGAGCGACTTCAGGATCGAGATCATAAAGCTCGAATCCCTGGCCGAAGGCTTGAATCCTGTCTTGGCCCGATTAGGCGCTTCGGAGGAAATTCGGAACTCGCTGGCAAAACCGCTCAACCAGTCTGCCCCTACGCCAGGAATTGCATGGACGCGGCCGCTGGTTGATCAAGTCAGGCGGGCCTATGCGGAGGATTTCAGGCGGTTCGGTTATGATGCCGACTATCGAGCCGGCTGACGGTCCGAATCCCCCTACTCCGCCGCCACCAGCCCAGCCATCTCGCGGTTCTTCATCAGCTTGTAGATGATCGAATCCATCAGCGCCTGGAAGGAGGCGTCGATGATGTTTTCCGAAACGCCGACCGTCCACCAGCGGGCGCCGGTGGAATCATGCGATTCGACCAGGACGCGCGTGATGGCCTCGGTGCCGCCATTGAGGATACGCACCTTGAAGTCGGCGAGCTCGAGGTCGACGATTTCGCTCTGGTATTTGCCGAGGTCCTTGCGCAGCGCGATGTCGAGCGCGTTGACCGGGCCATGGCCCTCCGCCACCGACATCTTCTCCTCGCCGTCGACCTCGACCTTCACGATCGCCTCGGAGACGGTCTTCAGATTGCCGTTGGCGTCGAAGCGGCGCTCGACCATGCAGCGGAAGGAGGTGACGTTGAAGAACTCCGGCAAGCCGTGCAGCATTTTTCGCGCGAGCAGCTCGAAGGACGCGTCGGCGCCTTCATAGGCATAGCCTTCGGCCTCGCGCTCTTTGACCACCGCGATCAGCGCGTCTAGCCGATGATCGTCCTTCGGCACCTCGATGCCGCGCCGCTTCAGCTCGGCGAGGAAATTCGCCTTGCCGCCCTGGTCGGAGACCATGACTCGCCGGCGGTTGCCGACGGCTTCCGGCGGCACATGTTCATAAGTCGCCGGCTCCTTGGCCAGAGCCGAGGCATGGATGCCGGCCTTGGTGGCGAAGGCGGACGAACCGACATAGGGCGCCTGCGCTTCCGGCGCACGGTTGAGCAATTCGTCGAAGGCGCGTGAGAGCCTGGATATTCCGGTCAGATCCTCGGCTGAAATGCCGGTTTCGAAACGGTCGGCGAAGGCGGGCTTCAGCGAAAGCGTTGGGATGATGGTGATCAGATTGGCGTTGCCGCAGCGCTCGCCGATGCCGTTCAACGTGCCCTGGATCTGGCGCACACCAGCTTCTACGGCGGCCAGCGAATTGGCCACCGCCTGTCCAGTGTCGTCATGCGCATGGATGCCGAGATGGTCGCCCGGGATGCCGCCGGCGATCACCTTGCCGACGATTTCGCGCACTTCCGAGGGCTGCGTGCCGCCATTGGTGTCGCACAGCACCACCCAGCGGGCTCCGGCTTCATAGGCGGTCCTGGCGCAGGCCAGCGCGTAATCGGGATTGGCCTTGAAGCCGTCGAAGAAATGCTCGCAGTCGACCATCGCCTCCTTGCCGGCGGCCACCGCCGTCTCGACCGAGGCCTTGATCGCCTCCAGATTCTCCTCGTTGGTGCAGCCGAGCGCCACACGGACATGATAGTCCCAGCTCTTGGCGACAAAGCAGATGGCGTCAGACTTCGACTGCACCAGCGCCGCCAGCCCCGGATCGTTGGAGGCCGAGACCCCGGCACGCTTGGTCATGCCGAAGGCGACGAATTTCGCGCTTTCCGTCCGCTTCTTCTGAAAGAAGGCGGTGTCGGTCGGGTTGGCGCCCGGATAGCCGCCCTCGACATAGTCGATCCCGAACGCGTCGAGCAGTTTTGCGATGGCGATCTTGTCCTCGACGGAAAAGTCGATGCCCGGCGTCTGCTGGCCGTCGCGCAGAGTGGTGTCGAAGAGATAGAGGCGTTGTTTCTTCATGGCGATAGCTCGAAATGCCGGGATCCTTCGCGTAGAGCACGAACCTGCATCATTATTTCCCTGCAAACCGATCCGTGGCCCGGATCAGCCGATCCAGAATCCCCGGCTCGGAATAGGCGTGGCCAGCGCCTTCGATGAGGTGGAAATCCGCCTTCGGCCAGGCCTTGTGCAGCGCCCAGGCATATTTCGCCGGGCACGGCATGTCGTAGCGGCCGTGGACGATGGTGCCGGGAATGTCCTTCAGTTTCCAGGCGTCGCGGAGCAGTTGCCCTTCCTCCAGCCAGCCGGCATGGACGAAATAGTGGTTCTCGATGCGGGCGAAGGCGATGGCGTAGTCATCCTGGCCGAACGGATCGCTGGTCTCGGGTTCGGGAAGCAGCGTGATCGTCTCGCCCTCCCAGATGCTCCAGGCGCGGGCGGCCTCCACTTGGCGCGCGCGGTCGGAGCCGACCAGTCGCTTGCGGTAAGCGGCCATCATGTCGCCGCGCTCGGCCTCGGGGATCGGCGCGAGAAAACGCTCCCATTTGTCGGGAAACATCTCGGAGACGCCGAACTGATAATACCATTCGAGCTCGGCGCGGGTGAGCGTGTAGATGCCGCGCACGATGAGCTCGCTGACGCGCTCGGGATGCGTCTCGGCATAGGCGAGCGCCAGCGTCGAGCCCCAGGAACCGCCGAAGACCAGCCATTTGTCGAAGCCGGCCATCTCGCGCAGGCGCTCTATGTCGGCGACGAGATGCCAGGTGGTGTTGGCTTCCAGCGAGGCGTTGGGCGTCGATTTCCCGCAGCCGCGCTGGTCGAACAGGATGACATCGTAGAGTTTCGGGTCGAACAGCCGCCGATGTTTCGGCGAGATGGTGCCGCCCGGACCGCCATGCAGGAACACGGCAGGCTTGGCGCCCCTGGTGCCGCAGCGCTCCCAATAGATGGTGTGGCCGTCGCCGACATCGAGCATGCCCGACTCGAACGGCTCGATCTCGGGATAGAGGCTGCGCAAGGAACCACTGTGGATCGTCATAGTTTCAAGCCCTGCTGCGGCCAGTTGGCCATCTCGTGATCGGGGTGCTGGAAGGAGATGATCTGCTCCTGCCGTCGGTAGAAATCGGGATCGTCGAGGATCGGCGCCTCGAAGATCTTCTCCACCCAGGGCAGCCGCACCGCGTAGTTGACCTGGATCTGCGGCGCGAGATCGGAGCGGTCGTCGAACGCGCCGATGGCGATCTCCAGCGCGCCCGGCTGGCGGTAGGTCAGCGGCGTGCCGCAGCGGGCGCAGAAGCCGCGGTCGATGTTGACCGAGGACTGGAAATAGGTCGGCTCCTCATGGGTCCATTCGACGCCGTCCTTCGGCACCGTCACGAGCGCGCCGAAGAAATTGCCGAACTGCTTTTGGCACATGCGGCAATGGCAGATGGACGGGCGTCCGAGCTTGCCGTGCACGCGAAAACGCACGGCGCCGCACTGGCAGCCGCCGGTTCGAACTTGATCGGTCATGGTCTTTCCTCCGGCGGCCATTGGTCGGTGTCGTGGTCTGGATGCTGATAGGAGACGAGCTCGGCGAGGTAAGGCGCAGAGGCGATATCGGCCATCGTGTCCTCGGACGGCAGCTTGGGGATGCCGTCGACATAGGGGAGCTTCGCCTCCGTCCCCCACTGGATGGTCGGCGCGATGCCGGTCGGGTCATCGAAGGTGGCGATCGCCAATGCGATACCGTCGGGCGCCTCGAAGGTCAGCGGCGTGCCGCATTCGGCGCAGAAGCCGCGCCAGGCGGCGTTGGACGAACGGAAGCGTTTCGGCTCGCCGCGCGTCCAGTCGAGCGTGGCGCCGCGCACCGACACCAGCGGCAGGTAGAAATTGCCGCTCGCCTTCTGGCACATGCGGCAATGGCAGACCGAGGCGTCGCCCAACGCGCCTTCGACGCGGAAGCGCACGGCGCCGCACTGGCAGCCGCCGGTGTAGATCGGCCTGTTGTCGAGGCTCATCGCTCACTCCGTTTCATGGGCTGCCTTAGGGGCTCATTCCGGGTCATGACAGACCGCCTCGACATTGTTGCCGTCGGGATCGAAGACGAAGGCGCCGTAGTAGTTCGGATGATAGTGCGGACGCAGGCCCGGCGCGCCATTGTCCTTGCCGCCGGCGGCAAGCGCTGCCGCATGGAAGGCGTCGACCTCAGCGCGGCTGCGCGC
>NZ_RZSB01000297.1:0-6733 GCF_004023285.1 Mesorhizobium sp. M2A.F.Ca.ET.067.02.1.1 | reverse complement strand
CTCTATGATGGCCAGCTCGAGCCCGACAACCTGATCGCGGAGCGCGCCATTCGTGGATTTACCGTCGGCAGGCGCAACTGGCTTTTCTCGGGCAATTTCGCCGCGGCCGAGCGGTCAGCGGTCGTGCTCAGCATCATCGAGACCTGCAAGCTCTGCGGCGTCGATGCCGAAGCCTATATGGCCGATGTCATCGAGCGCATCCAGAACGACTGGCCAGCCTCGCGCTGGGACGAGCTGATGCCATGGAACTGGGTGCGCCGCCACGAGATGCCGCTCCCCTTGGCGGCATGAGCGCGCTCGATGACATGGCGCTGTCGGACGAGGCGCTCGAGGCCTGGATGGCCGCCAAGACCAACCCCCGCCCACTGGTGCGGACCATGTCGGCGCTGGATGGCTTCGTAACGGCATCGGTCACCGGGCCGCGGTTCGCCGACCCGCAAGACTGGATGTGCCCACTCATGGGATTGCCGCGCGACGTCCTGGCCAAAGGCTCTGCAACCGATCACGCCGTGTTTGCCAGCCTCGCCAGGATCCACAACCGGATCAACGAGACGCTGTTCGACAGACCGCAGGATTATGCGCCCCGCTTCACCACCAAGCCCAGCGGCGGCATCGACCCGCGGCCGTGGTGCCAGGGGTTCTACACGGCCATCAATCTCAACATCAAACGCTGGAAACGGCTACTCGACCTCAAGAACCCCAACCACGGGCTGCTGCTGCCGATCCTGATCTACTGCGTCGACGAAAAAGGGCGGCCCGTCCTCGGCAAACCCAGGCCGGGACCCGAGACCGCGCACTTCATCGAGCACGAGGCATACAAAGATATCGCCCTCGTCGTCCCCGCCCTGCGCGAACTCCACTACGTCACCCGTTATGACAACCCGCAGTGATCGCCCCGGCGCGCCGACTAACGGCTGACCGCCATACACGCATCAGGCGACTTCGGGAAAGGTGCCTTAGTGCACCGCTTACCAACGTTGTAGCTTGATCATCATTGAAGAAACCGATAAAGAATTATCCTAATGCATGTCTTTTACGAATGTTCCTGACGTCTGCACGATCAACGTTCGCGCCGCCCTTAGCGCAATGGAAGAGGCGCAGATGGTGACTCTGAAGCAACTTGAAGCCCTGCACTGGATCGCGCAGCTTGGTACTTTCGAACGGGCAGCGACCAAACTCAATACGACGCAGTCATCGATTTCCAAACGAATCCTGGAGCTTGAGGCGTCAACACGTCTGGCTCTCTTCGATCGTAATCAGCGCGGGGCCCGGCTGACCGAACAGGGAGAACAGCTTCTCTCTTTAGGGCGGGATATGCTCGACATTCAGCAGCGGATCTTTGAACTAAGAGACGCCGAACAACCACCGTCCCGACGTCTTCGCTTAGGCGTTACGGAGATGTGTGCGCTATCGTGGCTTCCGAGATTGGTTTCGGCCATCCATGACAAATATCCAACAGTCAACCTCAAGCCGGAAGTTGGTATGAGCCGCAATCTTTATGATCGGCTGCTTGAGGACACCATCGATATCATCGTCATACCCGAAGCATTTTCTGATCCCGAGATTACATCAGTCCGAATCGCCGAAGTGTCCAACTTCTGGACCGCCCGTCCGGGAATGATCAAAACCCGCCGCCCAATCGATTTACAAAAGCTTGCGGAATATACTATCTTGACTCAAGGGAGCCGCTCTGGTTCGACCCTGCTAATCAACAAGTGGCTGAGGGCGAACGGAATTGCGTTCCAGCGTACTCTCTCATGTGACAGTTTGACGGCTGTTATAGGGCTGGTGACTGCGGGCATTGGAGTAAGCTACCTGCCGCAACAGTGCTTCCATCCCCTTGTCAATGAGAGCAAACTCGCGATCGTCCCCGTCAAACCAGCTTTGCCACCGATACCGTATGCGACCATGTACAGGAATGATCGGCCCTCAGTGTTTACTGCAGCGATCTCAGATCTTGTTAGGAGCGTCTGCGACTTCTCGTTCCAAGGGCGGGAGTCCAACTGAGAAATCCCGAAGCAGCGAGGTTGCGATTAAGAATGGAATTCCCATTCTTAATCGCTTGCTGCGAGCTTGTACTTATCAAAGCTATCTACGCCGTCTGATCACTTTTCGTACGATGCTATTGGTTGAATTTGTTAGCCCTGTCGATTCTTTGAATTTACGTGCGCATTTCGCTGATTGTGAGCAGGGATTTCACGCGATCATGAGCGGCCGCTTCGACCGACCTGTTGATTGATTCAGGTGTTTACGGCTGCGTCAAGAGGTACGCCTACGCTAAAGGCCGCCTACTGACGCGTACCTTGTATCGTTAGTGTCCGCTTAGATTAAGTGGACACTTAGCAATGAAGTATCTGGCTATGGAGCCGCCGTCGAGGGTGGAAGCGAGCGCGCCGGCGGCTCTTGCTCCGCCGACGGATGCGGGCCGACGGCAGACGCGCCGCTCCTGGACGGTCGAGCAGAAGCTGGCGATCGTGGGTGAGGTGCAGGAGTCCGTTGATCCGGTGGCGATTGTCGCGCGGCGTCACGACATGAACGCGAACCACTTGCACATCTGGATGAAGCAAGCCCAGGAACGGAGATTGGGTGGCCGAACCGAGACCCCACCAATCGCCTTCATTGACATGGGTGTGGTCGGTCACAGCGTGCGCGATGTGGAGGCGGAAGACCCGGCTCCTGCGCGATCGCACTCCGAGGTGCCGACTACCAGCCAAGCGGTGTCTGCCGATGGCCGGATAGAAATCGTCGGTGCAAACGGCCGGCGTGTGATCGTTGACCGCACCGTCGACGTAAGTGTCCTGATGCGGATCTTGCAGGGCCTGGAAATGCTGCGATGATCCCGACGGAAGGCGTGCGTGTGTGGCTGGCGACAGGCTACACCGATATGAGATGTGGCTTTCCATCGCTGGCACTACGCGTGCAGGAGGTCCTCAAACATAATCCCCTGGGGGGCAACCTGTTTTGCTTCAGGGGGAAACGCGGAAATTTGTTGAAGGTCATCTGGCATGATGGCCAAGGAGCATGCCTGTTCACAAAAAGGCTCGAGCGCGGTCGCTTCATCTGGCCAACAGTTGAGGGCGGAGTAGTGACAGTATCTCCTGCGCAGCTGAGTTATCTGTTGTCCGGGATAGACTGGCGAAACCCTCAGGAAACATGGCGTCCAACTCGGGTTGGGTAGCATTTTTTAATTGAAAATACAAGGAAACGTGATTCAATCGGCGCATGAATTCGAAGCCGGTTGATCTTCCCTCGGATCTTGCCAGCGCCTATATGGCGCTGCTTGCCGAGCGTGAGGCGCTGCAGGCTGAACGCGATGTGGCTGTCGCCGATGCTGCCAACTGGCAGGCTGAAGCCGCCAACGCGCAGGCCATGCTGTCCGACAACGAGGCGCTGATTGCGCATCTCGAGCTGCGCATAGAGAGGCTGAAACGCGAACTCTACGGGCAGCGCTCCGAGCGCACGGCACGGCTGATCGAGCAGTTGGAATTGCAACTCGAAGACCTCGTCACCTCGGCGAGCGAGGATGAGCTTGCCGCAGCCGCCGCGGCGGCGAAGACCCAGAGCGTGCGTTCCTTCACGCGCAAGCGGCCAGTGCGTAAACCCTGGCCAGAGAATATCGAGCGCGAGCGCGTCGTCATCGATGCTCCGACTGCCTGCGCCTGCTGCGGCGGATCCCGACTGTCCAAGCTGGGTGAGGACGTGACCGGAACGCTGGAGGAGATCCCTCGCCGCTTCAAGGTCATCGAAACGGTCCGGGAGAAATTTACGTGCCGGGATTGCGAGGCGATCACCCAGCCGCCAGCGCCATTCCATGTCACGCCGCGCGGCTTCATCGGCCCACAGCTGCTGGCGACCATCCTCTTCGACAAGTTCGGCATGCACATCCCGCTCAACCGGCAGAGCACGCGCTTCAGGTGCGAGGGCATCGACATGCCGATCTCGACACTGGCCGATCAGGTTGGTCATGGAACCTTTGCCCTCATGCCGCTCTTCAAGCTCATCGAGGCTCATGTGTTCGCGGCCGAGCGCCTTCATGGTGACGACACGACGATCCGCGTCCTGGCAAAGAGCAAATGCACAACAGGCCGTATCTGGACGTATGTGCGCCACGATCAGCCATTCGGCGGCGCCGCGCCGCCGGCGGCGGTCTATTACGCCTCGAGCGACCGACGCGGTGAGCACCCACAGAAACATCTGTCCCGGTTCGGCGGCGTCCTTCAGGTCGACTGTTATAGCGGCTTCAATCCGCTATTCGATCCGAAGCGGAAAGAGCAGCCGATCACGCCCGCATTCTGTTTTGCGCATGCCCGCAGGGGATTCTTCGAACTGGCCGACGTCGAGAAAAATGCCCGCGAGGGCAAGAGGAATGGCAAACCGATCTCTCCGACGGCGCTGGAGGCCGTCAAGCGCATCGACGCGCTCTTCGACATCGAACGTGCCATCAACGGCCAGACAGCCGCTGAGCGGCGTGCCGTGCGGCAGGAAAAGAGCAAGCCGCTCTTCGATGACATGCACGAGTGGTTGCTGCGCGAGCGCGGTACCTTCTCGCGCTCTTCCGACGTCCTGAAGCCGATGAACTATATGCTGTCGCGCTGGGCCGACTTCGCACGTTTCCTCGATGACGGCAGAATCTGCCTGACCAACAATGCCGCCGAAAGGGCATTGAGAGGCGTGGCGCTCGGAAGGCGTGCGTGGACATTTGCCGGGAGCCAGCGCGGCGCCGACCGGGCTGCCGTCATGTTAACGTCCATCACCACCTGCCGCCTGAACGACGTCGACCCAAAAGCCTGGCTCGCCGACGTCCTCGCACGGATCTCTGATCTGCCAAGTTCCCGCCTGCACGAACTGCTGCCCTGGGAATGCAAAAATATGCGCGACGCCGACAAACTGGCCGGTCAGCAGACCGCCGCAGCCTGAACTGATCGCATCACCATAACGACCACTACGGGCCCACGCGACGCTTCATTCCGCGGCCTTCAGCGTACGCATACGTCAAGAGCGTGGGCGCGGGCTTTATATTTTCGCATGCTTTCTCCGGTGAGTTGAAGGGTAAGCGGTGCACCAGGGCACCTTGCAGTAGGCCGATGAACATGGAGCTTTGGCGCCATGACATTGGAACATGCAGAGGGCGATGTGGTCGCCGAGATCAGCGGCGCCGCGGCGTCTGAAGATGATGCAACGATGCCCGGCCGCGCGCGGCAACGGAGGCTGTGGAGTTGCGCCGAGAAGCGCGTTGGTCGACCTGGCGAACGCGGCGGGATCGTCGGTAACGGAGGTCGCGCAAGCGTTCGGCGTAGCTCCTTCGCAGCTCTATACGTGGCGCAAGCAGATGGCCGGCGGCGAGCTCGATGTCGACCAGCAGGCGGTCGCAACCTTCGCGCGGATCGAGGTGAACGATCTGCCCGAGGTCGAACGCCCCGTCGCCGATTGCCCGGACCCGGCCGGCAGGATCATCGTCGCCTTTGCGAACGGCGCGCGATTGCGGATCGACGGGACCGTCGATCCGGCAGCGCTGCGCATCGTCCTGGCGGAGTTGAGCAGGTGATCACGGTAGTGCCGACCGACCGGATTTACCTGTGCTGCGGCGCGACCGATATGCGCCGCGGGATCAACAGCCTGGCGCGGATGGTGCAACAGGTGCTCTCGCTCGACCCGCACACGGGCGCGATCTTCTGCTTCCGTGGCCGCAAGGGCCATATCATCAAGATTCTGGCGCATGACGACCAGGGGTTCTGCTTATTCACAAAGCGACTTACAGATGGCTGTTTTGCTTGGCCCACCACCAAGGATCAGGTCGCCGTGTCGCTCACCAAGGCGCAGCTTTCGCTGCTTCTGGAAGGGATCGATTGGCCGACCGAGCAAGACTTATCGGCCGCGTCCGGCGGGCCAATTTTGCTCGTTTGTTATTGATTTTGTGTCGATTTTGCTTCCTTGAAGGAGGTCTTTCGGGTATGCAATTTGGGTGTCGGAATGAGCTCCCTCAACCGCTGATTTCCTCGCCCGGATCGCGCTTCTGGAAGCGGCCGTTGCTGCCCGTGACACCACCATCGCCGAACGCGATGAGCAACTGCGAAGAGAGCGCGCCGAGGCCGCACTTCGCATCCAGCGCCTGCAGCTGCAGATCGATCGCTTCAACCGCAAGGCCTTCGGCCGCTCGTCCGAGAAGCTCGGCCAGATGCTGCTCGAACTCGAAGATCTCGAGGCCGATGTCGCCGCCGGCATGCCCGATGCCGAGCTGCCCATCGTCGCTAACACCGACAAGGTCCGGGTGCTGCCGGTGCGCAAGCTCAACCCGAACCTGCCGCGCAAGCGGGTCGTTCGCGAGCCCTCTTGCGCATGCTGCCCGGGCTGCGGCGGCGATCTGCGTGCCATGGGCGAAGACAGCGATGAGATGCTCGATCTGGTCGCCCAGGCCTGGCAGGTGATCGAGACCGTTCGACCCAAGTACAGCTGCCGGACCTGCGATAAAATCATTCAGGCGCCGGCACCCGCCAAGGCCATTGCACGCGGCAAGCTCAGCCACGCCGCGCTCGCCCATATCATGATGGCGAAGTGGGGTTATCATCTGCCCTACTACCGTAAATGTTGAAATCAACATTTACGGTATTGGACGAACCCGCTTCGCGGGAGAAGCTTGCACGGAGGTCATTGATCAGACGGAAGCGAGGCATCCTGGCATGATTGGCCGGACGTAGCCGCCCGCATTCACAGAGGCTTGCTTGAGGCAAGGTGT
>NZ_RZSB01000296.1:0-6733 GCF_004023285.1 Mesorhizobium sp. M2A.F.Ca.ET.067.02.1.1 | reverse complement strand
TCACCGATGTGGTCGAGCGCTGGGTGCGCGAGGATCCAGGACAATGGATGTGGTTCCACAAGCGTTGGGAAATCAGCGGCCGCCGCCGCAAGCGCCGACAGGCGAAGGCGGCAGCTGACCAATAACTGGCCAGCATTATCGCAATTAGTTGGTCACGACGATCCGCGTGTTGCCGAAGCCGGCTTCCTTGACCATCGCGTAGAACGTCGCGGCGTTGGCCGGATGCAGGCGCACGCAGCCATGCGACGCCGGGCGCCCGAGATGTCTCACCGCCCCGGTGCCGTGAATGGCGTAGCCGCCGTGGAAGAACACGGAATACGGCATCGGCGAGTTGTCATACTTGCGCGAATACCACATCCGGGCGGTCCATTGCGGCCGGTAGCTGCCGCGCGGCGTGAAATAGCCGGGGCGCGCCGTCGACACGCTCCAGCGGTAGAGCACCTGGCCGTATTTGCTGACGGTCATGGTCTGCGACGAGACGTCGATATTGGCGACCAGGTTGGCTGCCCGGCTTGCGATGGACATGCCGAACAACGCGGTTGCCAGCACGGTTGCCATGAGAACGAACTTTTTCATGCGATCAAACCCCTTTGATTGCCCCTGCCATTGACGCGGTTTTTCCATCTTTTTGCCGGCAGATGCGTTAAGTACCACACACTCCTTGACGAATCCGCCAATCCAATCCGATGAATTTGAACGATTTTCCCGGCATAGTTGCCGCCTCGACACGCACCCTCTGAAGTTTAAGCGCGAGCGTTGGGCCATCCCCCGATCGTCGTGTGGCAATGTGCGACTGGTTGCTTGCAAAAGTGCTGCGTTCCTTCTTCAATCCACCGAATGAGTGAACGACTTCGCATGAATGAGCGGCTTCTCGGGGCGGTCGAGGACCGGACAGACGACTTGGTTGCGCTGACCGCGGACCTGATCCGCTTCCCGACCGTCAATCCGCCGGGCGAGGCCTACCGGCCATGCGCCGAGTTCCTGGGCGAGCGCCTGAAGAAACTCGGCTTCGAAACCGAATTCATCCGTGCCGAGGGCGCGCCAGGCGACAGCGACCGCTATCCGCGCGTCAACGTGGTCGCCCGCCTCGACGGCCGCTCGCCCGGCCCCTGCGTGCATTTCAACTCGCATATCGACGTCGTCGAGGCCGGCGACGGCTGGGCCGTCGATCCCTTTGCCGGCGTGGTGAAGGACGGCAGGGTCTATGGCCGCGGTGCCTGCGACATGAAGGGCGGCCTGGCGGCCTCGGTCATCGCCGTCGAAGCCTTCATGGAAGCCTATCCCGGCTTTCCCGGCGCCATCGAGATCTCGGGCACGGCGGATGAGGAATCCGGCGGTTTCGGCGGCGTCGCCCATCTGGCCAGGCTCGGCTATTTCTCCAAGCCGAAGGTCGACCACGTCATCATCCCGGAACCCTTGAACAAGGACCGCATCTGCCTCGGCCATCGCGGCGTCTGGTGGGCCGAGATCGAGACCAAGGGCGAGATCGCGCATGGCTCGATGCCGTTCCTCGGCGACAATGCGGTGCGCCATATGGGCGCCGTCCTGCAGGCTTTCGAGGAGGAACTCTTCCCGGCGCTCGACCGCAAGATGACCCGCATGCCGGTGGTGCCGGAAGGCGCCCGGCGCTCGACCATGAACATCAATTCCATCCATGGCGGCCAGACCGAGGATTTCCGGCCGGGGCTTCCCTCGCCCAACGTGCCGGATTGGTGCCGGCTCACCATCGACCGGCGCTTCCTGCTCGAAGAGGATATCGCCACCGTCAAGGGCGAGGTCACCGGCATCCTGGAGCGGCTGAAACGCGAGCGCAAGAAATTCGACTATGAGATCCGCGACCTGATGGAGGTGCTGCCGCTGATGACCGAGCGCGACGCGCCAGTGGTGAAGGCCGTCGCGAAGGGCATCATGGAGGTGTTCGACCGCGAACCCGACTATGTGATCTCGCCCGGCACCTACGACCAGAAGCACGTCGCGCGCCTCGGCCACCTCTACGACTGCATCGCCTATGGCCCGGGCATTCTCGACCTCGCGCATAGGCCGGACGAATGGGTGGGCATCGCCGACATGGTGGAATCGGCCAAGGTGATGGCGATCGGCCTCAATGTGCTCTTGCGCGGCACGACCGGCTAATGGGCAAAAACATTCCGCCTGGCGCCGCCCGGCAGCACGAAACGCAATTTACTCGCGCGCCAAATCACGCTTCTATCCGCCAGCTTGAGCATGTTTGAGCAATGGGAGTTCAGCGATGAGACTGTGGAAGACCATCCTGGCCGCGGCTACCCTGTCGCTTGCCGCCGCCACCTCGGCCTTTGCCACGCGCACCGACCTCACGCTCGGCATCGTGCTCGAGCCGCCACATCTCGATCCAACCGCCGGCGCGGCCGCGGCCATCGGCGAAGTCACCTATGCCAATGTCTTTGAAGGGTTGACGCGCATCGACGACAACGGCCAGGTTCAGCCCGCTCTCGCCGAGAGCTGGGCAGTCTCCGACGACGGCAAGGCCTACACGTTCAAGCTGCATTCCGGCGTGAAGTTCCACGATGGCTCGGCCTTCAGCGCCGACGACGTGAAATTCTCGCTGGATCGTGCGCGTACCAAGGATTCGCTCAATCCGCAAAAGCAGCTCTTTGCCCACATCACCGATGTCACGGCGGTCGATCCGACGACCGTCAAGGTCACTCTCGACGGGCCGCAGGGCAGCTTCCTTTACGACATGGGCCAAGTTGCGGCAGTGATCGTGGCGAAGGGGTCGGCCGACGGCAATAAGGACAAGCCGATCGGCACCGGTCCATTCAAGCTCGATCACTGGGCCAAGGGTTCCGAGATCACGCTCGTCAAGAACCCGGACTACTGGGGTACAGCCGCCGCGCTCGACAAGGCGACATTCCGAATCGTGCCCGACGCGGCCGCGGCCGTCCCCGCCTTGCTCTCGGGCGACATCCAGGCTTTCGCCAACATGCCCGCACAGGACGCGCTCGGGCAGATCCAGTCCGATCCGCGCTTCAGCATGGTGATCGGCTCGACCGAGGGCGAAACGATCCTGTCGATCAACAACAAGAAGCCGCCCTTCGACAAGCTGGCGGTGCGGCAGGCGCTCGCCTCGGCGATCGATCGCAATGCCATCATCGCGGCCGCCTCGAACGGTCTTGGAAAGCCGATCGGCTCTCATTTTTCGCCAGGCGACGCGGGCTATGTCGATCTCACCGGCGTCTACCCGCACGACATCGCCAAGGCCAAGGCGTATCTGAAGGAAGCGGGGCTGGAGAACGGCTTTTCGGCCACGATCAAGCTGCCGCCCGTCCCTTACGCACGCGACGGCGGCCAGGTGATTCAGTCCCAACTGAAGGAGATCGGGGTCGATCTGCAGATCATTCCGGTCGAATGGGCGGAGTGGCTGAGCCAGGTCTTCACCAACAAGGACTACGACCTGACGATCGTTTCCCATGTCGAGCCCAACGACATCGATATCTATTCGCGGCCCGGCTACTATTTCCAGTATGACAACCCGAAGTTCAACGATGTGATCAAGGCGCTCGGGACCACGGTCGACAAGGATAAGAGGCTGGAGCTGCTGGGCGAGGCGCAGAAGATACTCGCCCACGACGTGCCCGCCGTCTACCTGTTCGAGCTGCCCAAGATCGGTGTGTGGGACGCCAAGCTGCAGGGCATGTGGACGAACTGGCCGATCGAGGCGGATGACCTCACCCAGGTGAAGTGGACGGATTGAGCCCGGCGCGATCGCCCGATCGCTTCCCATGACCGTCTACCTCCTCAAACGTCTCATCATCTCGGCCCTCACCCTGGTGCTGGCCTCGATCGTGGTGTTCGCGGTCATGGAGGTCCTGCCGGGCGATCCGGCGCGCCTGATGCTGGGCTTGAATGCCAGCGCCGACCAGGTCGAGATGCTGCGCGACCAGATGGGGCTGAACGCGCCGCTGCTGCTGCGCTACCTGCACTGGGCGGGCGGCTTGCTCAGCCTCGATTTCGGCCGTTCCTACACCTATTCGGTGCCCGTCATCGATCTGGTGCGGGAACGCATCGCCGTTTCCCTGCCGCTGGCGCTGATCGCGCTGGCGCTCTCGACCATCATCGCCATTCCGGTCGGCGTGTTCTCGGCCAGCCGCCAGGGCCGCGCCGGTGATACGCTTGCCATGGGCGCGGCCCAGCTCGGCGTCGCCGTGCCGAATTTCTGGTTCGCGCTGATGCTGATCTATCTCTTTGCCGTCTGGCTGCGGCTGGTGCCGGCCGGCGGCTTCCCGGGTTGGGGCGCCGGTGTCTGGACCGCGTTGAAATCCCTTATCCTGCCGGCCGTGGCCCTGGCGCTGCCGCAGGCGGCGATCCTGGGGCGCGTCGCCCGCTCGGCGCTCATCGAGGTGCTGAACGAGGATTATATCCGCACCGCGCGCGCCAAGGGCCTGCCCTACCGCGCCGTGCTCTGGCGCCATGCGCTCCGCAACGCCATGATCCCCGTGCTCACCATCCTCGGCCTGCAATTTGCCTTCCTGCTCGCCGGCACCATCATCATCGAGAATGTCTTCTACCTGCCTGGCCTCGGCCGCCTGATTTTCCAGGCCATCACCCAGCGCGACCTGATCGTGGTCGAGAGCATCGTCATGCTTCTGGTCGCCGCCGTGATCCTGATCAACCTGCTCGTCGATTTCTCCTACGCCATCGTCGACCCGCGCCTCAGGGGCCGGCAATGACCATGCGCATCGACCTGCCCGAGGAAACCATTGCCGGCGTGCTGGCCAAGGCCTTCGGCAACCGCTCCTTCCTGATCGGTCTGGCCATCACGCTGCTGATCGTGGCCGTCGCGCTCGTCTCCTTCGTCTGGACGCCTTACGACGTCACCAAACTAGTCATTGCCGACAAGACGCAGCCGCCCTCCTGGGCGCACGGGTTCGGCACCGACCATTTCGGCCGCGACATCCTGTCGATGATCATGGTCGGCGCCCGCAATTCGATCGCCGTGGCGCTGGTTGCGGTCGGCATCGGCATGGGCATCGGCGTGCCGCTAGGCGCTTTCGCCGCCGCGCGCGGCGGGATAGTTGACGAGGCGCTGATGCGCGTCAACGATCTCGTCTTCGCCTTCCCGGCGCTGCTCTCGGCGATCATGATCACCGCGATCTTCGGCCCGGGCGCCGTCAACGCCATCATCGCCATCGGCATCTTCAACATACCGGTCTTTGCGCGCGTCGCCCGCGCCGGTGCGCTGGCGATCTGGCCGCGCGAATTCATTCTCGCCGCGCGCGCCGCCGGCAAGGGCATGACGCGCATCACCATCGAGCACATCCTGCCCAACATCGCGACGCTGCTTTTGGTCCAGGGCACCATCCAGTTCGCGCTGGGCATCCTCGCCGAAGCCGGGCTTTCTTATGTCGGCCTCGGCGCGCAGCCGCCCATGCCGAGCTGGGGCCGCATGCTGTTCGACGCACAGACGCGCATGGTGACCGCGCCCTGGATGGCGATCTTTCCAGGCATGGCGATCGTCATCACCGTGCTTGGGCTGAACCTGCTCGGCGACGGCATCGCCGATATCCTCGATCCGAAATCACGGCGGCGCCGATGAGCCTGCTCGAGATCGAGAACCTGTCGCTGACGATCGGCGCCACACCCATCCTGAAAGGCGTCGAGCTGACAGTCTTGCCGGGCGAGGTCGTCGGCCTTGTCGGCGAATCCGGCTCCGGCAAGTCGATGACGGCGCTGACCGTCATGCAGTTGCTGCCGCATCTGGCGCGCGCCGAGGGTCGCGTGACCTTTGACGGCATCGACATCCTCCGCGCCACCGAAGACCAGATGTGCGCCTTGCGCGGCGACGATATCGGCATGGTCTTCCAGGAGCCGATGACGGCGCTCAATCCGGTCAAGACGATCGGCAAACAGGTGGCCGAAGGCATTCGCTGGCACACCAAGGCGGGCCGCGCCGAAGCCGAGGACCGCGCGCGAAAGATCCTCGACCGCGTCGGGCTGCCGGAAGCCAAGTTCCCGCTGTCGCGCTATCCGCACGAACTTTCCGGCGGCCAGCGCCAGCGCGTTGTCATCGCCATCGCCTGCGCGCTGAAGCCTAAGCTACTGATCGCCGACGAGCCGACGACGGCGCTCGACGTGGTGCTGCAGGCGCAGATCCTCGATCTGTTGCGCGATCTGGTCCGCGAAAACCGCATGGGCCTGCTGCTCATCTCGCACGACCTCGCTGTTGTCACCGAGATGGCCGACCGCCTGACCATCCTGCGCCATGGCGAGGTGACGGAAGCCGGCGACACCGCGCGCACGCTGTCCGAGCAACAACACCCCTATACGCGCGAGCTGGCACTGGCTTCCATGCATGTGCCGGCGCGGCCGAAGCCGCATCTTGCCGGGTCGGCAAAACCCTTGCTCGAAGTCGAAGGCATCGGCCGGGACTATCCGAGCCGGCGCAAATCCCTGTTCCGGCCGGCGCAGCCGATCCGCGCCGTCGACAATGTCTCGCTCACCATCGAGCCCGCGCAATCCGTGGCCCTCGTCGGCCGCTCCGGTTGCGGCAAGTCCACGCTTGCCCGCATGATCCTCGCCTTGGACAAGCCGACGGCGGGCACGATCCGCTTTCGCGGCGAGGCCATCACGGGTAAAGCGGAGGCCGAGCTGAAGCCGGCGCGGCGCGACATGCAGGTCGTGTTCCAGGATCCCTACGGCTCCTTCGACCCGCGCCAGAAGGTGGAGAAGCTGGTGGCAGAGCCGCTGCATCTTCTGC
>NZ_RZSB01000295.1:0-6773 GCF_004023285.1 Mesorhizobium sp. M2A.F.Ca.ET.067.02.1.1 | reverse complement strand
CAACCCCGCCACAACACCGATCAAGATCAAGATCGGCGGCAAGGAGCGCGAGTTCGACATCGACAATCCGGTCCTGCCGGACTGGATCGAGGACAACAAGCTGACCGCCGGCGCCTATCCTTACGACAAGAAGATGAAGAGCGAGGACTACGAAAAGGAGCTCGAAGGGCTCCAAATCGAACTGGTCAAGGCGCAGGCCTGGCTTCAGGCGACCGGCAAGCGGGTGATGGCGCTGTTCGAGGGCAGAGACGCGGCCGGCAAGGGCGGCACGATCTTCGTGCTGCGACAATACATGAACCCGCGCACGGCGCGCAACGTCGCGCTGACCAAGCCGACGCCGACCGAGGCCGGGCAATGGTATTATCAGCGCTATGTCGACCATTTCCCGACTTCGGGCGAATTCGTCACCTTCGACCGCTCCTGGTACAACCGGGCCGGTGTCGAGCCGGTCATGGGGTTCTGCACGCCGGAGCAACATGAGAAATTCCTCGACGAGACACCGCATTTTGAGCGGATGATCTGCAACGAAGGCATCCATTTCTTCAAATTTTGGCTGAATATCGGTCGCGAGACCCAGCTCGAGCGGTTCCATGACCGCCGCTGGTCGCCGCTGAAGAACTGGAAGTTCTCGCCGATCGACATCGCCGGCGTCAGCAAATGGGACGACTACACCAGGGCGCGCGACCAGATGGTCGAGCGCACGCACAAGGAATTCTCGCCCTGGATCATCGTGCGCGCCAACGACAAGCGCCGCGCCCGGCTTGCGGTGATCCAGCGTATCCTTCTGTCGCTGCCCTATGATGGCCGCGACCTGGATGCCGTCGGCAAGCCCGACAAGAAGATCATCGGCGAAGGGCCGGGGTTCCTGAAGGACTGACGCACTGTCGCCCGGAGGTGCGCGGCGGTCCCGGAAAAACGGGATACACCAATCAAGAGCATGAATTACAGCGCCGCGCGGCTTTCGGCTCGCGCGGCGCTGAGACTTTCATGCCGGCCGCTCAGGCGGCTAGGCGGGCGATCCGCTGCAGCCGCTTCAGCGTGGTGTCATCCTGAAGCGCCTGCTGGAACAGCGTGATCTCGTGGTCGATACGATCGCACAACACCGCCGTATCGCCCTTGAGAAGGCTCCGCGTCTGCAGCAATGCCGCCACCGGCTTCTTGGCGAGCTGTTTCGCCCTCGCCAGCGTTGCTTCCTCGGCGCTGCCTTCCGTCACGATCTCGCCGACAAGGCCGAGGGCCTTGGCATCCTCGACGCCGAGCGTGTCGCCCAGGCAGAAGAAGCGGAAGGCGCCCGCATAGCCGAGCTTCTGGGGCGCCAGGATGCTGGTCGCCGCGTCCGGCACCAGGCCGAAATCGACGAACGGCACCCTGAAGGTGCTGCCCTTCGAGGCGATCACCATGTCGCAGTGGAACAGGATGGTGCAGCCGACGCCGACGGCATCGCCGTCGACGCAGGCAAGCACCGGCTTGGGGAAGGTCGCCAGCATGCGGAACATGTCGGTGACCGCGGCGATCAGTTCCCGGTGCTTGGTGGCATCGAGGAACTCCGAGAAATCGCCGCCAAGGCAGAAGCATCCGGCAAGGCCGCGCAGCATGACGACGCGGACCTCGTCATTGACGGCCGCCTCGTGGAGGGTCCTGGCAAGGCTAGCATAGGCATGCCGATCTAGCACCGGCCGGCCGTCATGCGAGGACACGGTGACGACCAGTGTATGGCCGCGCAGTTCCGGTTCGGGATGGAAACTCATGATCACCTCCCGGCTCACGAAGCCTGCTTCAGGCCAAGCAGGCCCGGATAACCCCGGTTCAGCACCGGCAGGAAGTGGTTGCGGCGGGCTCGCACGACCTCGAGCGTATGCTCGGTGAAGGTGAGCAGGGGCGCCACAACCTGCTGGTTGCCATAGGAGCGCTGGTAGCCGAGCGGCTTTGCCAGGAAGTGCAGTTGCAACGCCCTGAGCACCCACATCGGCTCGAACTCGATGATGACCTGGTTGACGTTGCGCTTCAGGCCCCATTCGACGAAGCCGGCGATCAGTTCGGTGCCGACCGTCGAGACGCCGCGCTTGCCGTCACGAAAACCCGGAGCCACCGCATAGCGGGTCAGTTCCCACACATTCGGTCCCGAGGGGGACTGCCCCTCGCAGAGATCGGACAGCACGTCCGTCAGAAGATGCGGCCGTGTCGTCGGCAGCATGCGCTGGTAACCGGCCAGTTCGCCGTTGCGGATCACAAGGTGGTGTTCGGCCTCGTCATGGTCGAACTGGTCGATCTCGAGCTGGTCGGGACGGTCGAGATCGGTCCATCCCATCTCCTCGACGAAGATCTTGTAGCGCAGGCGATGGACGGCCTCCCAAAGGTCGGGGCGTTCCATCAATTCCTGAGTGGTAAGGGCGAAAAGCATTAGCCGTCTCCTGGGCTTAAGAGGATGATACGGCCGGGCTTTCCCGAAAATATTACGCGAACGCGTAGGCAAGAATTCTAGGCCAGCACGGCCGACCTGGCTAATATAGCCACGCCTAATCGCCTCCGCGACTGCCTGCACACGGTTGGCGGTGCCCAGTTTGATTTGGCGTTAAGAAATCATTAGCCCTCTCCCAAGAGGGAGATTCGGCTGCGCTTTTCTGAAAATATCACGTGATTGCGCAGGCCGAAATTTTCCAGGTCGGCCGGCCGGGCTAACTGATGTAGCCGCGCCTGATGGCCTCTGCGACTGCCTGCACCCGGTTGGCTGCGCCGAGTTTGCTCTTGGCGTTAAGAAGATGTTTCTCGGAAGTGTGTTCCGAGATGCCTAAAATTTGAGATATCTCCCATTCGGACTTGCCAACGGCCGCCCATTGCAGGCATTCCCGCTCACGTGCCGTCAATTCTATATGATCGACGATGCTGTCGGCCTTGGTGTGCAGTTGCATGGCGCGGCCGATCGCATAGGTCGACGCCAGCGAGACCATTCCGAATTCCTGGTCCGACAGTTCAACGGATTCACCGCCCAGCGAGACCATGACGATCTGGCCGTCGAGCGTGACCAACGGAAACGCAAGACCGTCGCGCAGCTTGAACTGGCGCGCGTCGCCCATGACCTCGTCGCTGCTCTTGTCGATTACGGCGTTCTTGGACGCGTCCCGCCATTGGAACGGCGCCTGAAGCTGCTTCATGTGACTGACGACCGGATCGTGGTCGACATAGTTGCGCGCCACGTAGCGCTCCAGCCATTCGCCGGGCCAATCGCAAAGCATCACATGCTGTTTCTGCCGGCCGCGTGGCGTGCCAGGTTGCGGCACGGTTCCCGCCATCAGGGCGGTCAGGCCGAAATTCGAAGTGACGCCCAGCAGCCTCTCGCAAACCGCCGCCGCGGTGCCAGCATTCTGCAACTGGTCTATATATTCCAGAGTTCTGTCAAACAGGCCCATCGCAACATCTACCCCATGTTGCTTCTGCTTTTTCGTTGCCGATAGTAGACGCTCGAACACCCCTTCGCCATCAACCACGGGTCGCAATGATCTCCGAAAAGCCGGTAGCTTCCCCCTTCCGGCGCGCAGGGTCGTTTGCAACGGGTTGAACCATACGCTTAATTTAACCGCTTGAAATCAAAAACCGTTGTGCCTGCATCATTTTCATACGAAAAGCCTGCGAACGGGGACGAGGGCGGAGCCATATCGTGATCTTGCGGTGGATAACTCTGGCCCTGATGTCCGCACTTGCCGGCGTATTGCCCTTTGCCGGCGCGACTCAAGGGGCGGAGCCGCAGGTGCCGGTGCTGTGGGACGCCAAGGAGCGGTTGCCGAAACCCGATCTCTCCGCTCTGCCGCGACTCAGATTACTCACAACCACCGATTTTCCGCCCTTCAACTTCCTCGACGGCTCGGGTCGCCTGTCCGGTTTCCACATCGACCTGGCGCGGGCGATCTGCGCGGAATTGGGCGTCGCCGAGAAATGCCAGATCCAGGCCCTGCCGTGGAACGAGTTGGAGGATGCCCTGCAGAAGGGCGAGGGCGAGGCGATCATTGCCGGCATCGCCGCGACGCCGGCGAGCCGCGAGAAATACGCCTTCTCGCGCTCTTACATGCAGTTCCCGGCACGCTTCATCATGCCGAAGGCGAAGGCCTTCGCCGAGCCGATCCTCGACAAGCTGCGCAGCAAGCGGGTCGGCGTCGTCGCCGGCTCGGCGCATGAGAAAATGCTGCGCGATTACTTCAGCACCGTGCAGGTGGTGACCTTTGACACACCGGAAGCCCTCTATGCCGATCTCAAGGCCGGCAAGGTCGACGCCGCCTTCGGCGACGGCATGCGCTTCGCCTTCTGGCTGGGCGGTTCCGACGCGGCCGGCTGCTGCCGCTTTGCCGGCGGTCCGTATCTGGCGCCGGAGTATCTGGGCTCGGGCATGGCGATCGCCACCAGGGCGGGCGATCCGGCGCTGGCCGCCGCCTTCGACTATGCGCTGCAGGAAATCTCGATCAAGGGCACCTTCGCCGAGTTCTATCTGCGCTATTTTCCCGTCAGCTTCTTCTGAAGGTTGCTGCCAACGCTAAGTCAGCGTGCGTAGGCGCGCCTTGGCCGCTCGCGCAATCGCGGCCACGGTCAGCGTGTCGAGGTCGAGCTTGAGGCGGATGAGCTGCAGCACCCTGACCTCCTCCATGCGCATTTCGAGATCGACGGCGGCGACCTCGAAAGCGGCGGCGTAGGCGGTATCGCGCAGCCGGTCCGGCAGCGCTTCGGCAATGCGGGCCAGCACGCCTTCCAGCCCACCCTTCTCATGCAGCGCCTTCTGGCAGGCTTGCGCCACTGGAATCAGCCTGTCCTGGTTGAAGTCGACGAAGACCGGCCAGGAACGGACGACGTCGCCGATCCGCGCCAGCTCGACATCGGTCATGTCGCGATCGGAAGCCGAGGTGATGACCATCAGGTGGATCAGGGCTTCGTGCGGCGTCAACAACGGCATTCAGAACTCCTAACAGCGTGCATGTCATTCCCCCAAACCGCGACACACTTCTGGGTGACATGCATTTGGAAGTGAGGCTCGAACGTAGGAGCGCAATTGTGGCGCCGCAAGGAAAACCGCCGCATATCGTTGACGCTCCGGCCCGTCGCGCCTAGAGACCGGTCGACAAAATCTTATCCGCCGCAAGACGGCCATGACTGGAACTTCGATATGACGGGATCAAACATCATCGATCTCAATCCCGAGATGCATGCCGCGGCGGCCGAGAGCAAGGCCTGGCCGTTCGAGGAAGCGAAGAAAATCATCGCCCGGTACAAGGGCAAGGATTTCCCCGAGACCGTGCTGTTCGAGACCGGCTACGGCCCGTCCGGCCTGCCGCATATCGGCACCTTCGGCGAGGTGGCGCGCACAACCATGGTGCGGCATGCCTTCCGCGTGCTGACGCAGGACAAGGTCAAGACCAAGCTTCTGTGCTTCTCCGACGATATGGACGGCATGCGCAAGATCCCCGACAACGTGCCGGACCGCGCCGCGCTCGAGCCCCATCTGCATATGCCGCTGACCTCGGTGCCCAATCCGTTCGGCGGCGACTATGCGAGCTTCGCCGACCACAACAACGCGATGCTGTGCCGCTTCCTCGACACGTTCGGCTTCGATTACGAGTTCGCCAGCGCGACCAAGTACTACAAGGCCGGCCGCTTCGACGAGGTGCTGCTGCGCGCCGCCGAACGCTATGACGACATCATGGGTGTGATGCTGCCGACGCTCGGGCCGGAGCGCCAGGCGACCTACAGCCCGTTCCTGCCGATCTCGCCGAAGAGCGGCCGCGTGCTCTACGTGCCGATGATAAATGTCGACGCAAAGGCCGGCACCGTCACTTTCGACGACGAAGGCACCGAGACGACGCTGCCCGTCACGGGCGGCCATGTGAAGCTGCAGTGGAAGCCGGATTTCGGCATGCGCTGGGCGGCGCTCGGCGTCGATTTCGAGATGTTCGGCAAGGACCACCAGACCAATGCGGCGATCTACGACCGCATCTGCAACATCCTCGGCGGCCGCGCGCCGGAGCATTTCGTCTACGAGTTGTTCCTCGACGAGGAAGGCCAGAAGATTTCGAAGTCGAAGGGCAATGGCCTGACCATCGACGAGTGGCTGACCTATGCGCCGACGGAGAGCCTCGGCCTCTATATGTACCAGCGGCCGCGGCAGGCGAAGAAGCTCTATTTCGACGTCATCCCGAAGGCGGTGGACGAGTATTACGCTTTCCTTGGCGCCTATCCGCGCCAGGACTGGAAGGAGCGGCTGGGCAATCCGGTCTGGCACATGCATGACGGCAACCCGCCGGCCATCGACCTGCCGGTGCCGTTCGCGCTGCTGCTCAACCTTGTCAGCGCCTCCAACGCGCATGACAAGGCGGTGCTGTGGGGTTTCATCTCGCGGCATGCGCCTGGCGTGACACCGAAGACGCATCCGGAGCTCGACCGGCTGACCGGCTACGCGATCCGCTACTTCGACGACTTCGTGAAGCCGACCAAGGTTTACCGCGCCGCCGACGAGGTGGAGCGCGAGGCGTTGGCGAGGCTTTCCGAAGCGCTCGGCGCGCTGCCGCAAGGCGCCGACAGCGAAGCGATCCAGAATGCCGCGCTCAACGTGGCGCGCAAGATCGAGCGCTACCAAGACCATTCCAAGCAGAGCCCGGAAGGCGGACCCGGCGTGTCCGTCGCCTTCTTCCAGATGATCTACCAGGTGCTGATCGGGCAGGAACGCGGACCGCGCTTCGGTTCCTTCGCCGCACTCTACGGCATTGCCGAGACGCGCGCGCTTATTGAGCGGGCGC
>NZ_RZSB01000294.1:0-6775 GCF_004023285.1 Mesorhizobium sp. M2A.F.Ca.ET.067.02.1.1 | reverse complement strand
CTTCTGGTACACGCTATCGTTGCGGCGGCGCGGATCGATCGCCAGCATGGCGCTCGAATTGTGGTTCATGAAATTGCGTCCGACCTGGTCGGAGCTGTTGGCGAGGCCTTTGCCTTTCGCCGAGGGCGAGCGCAGCAGGATGGCGGCCGAGTTGATCGCGCCGGCCGACAGGATGACGAGTTTCGGCGACAGCGTCTTTTGCGCGCCGTTCTGCGTGTAGTGGATGGCGGCGATCGACTTGCCGTCCGGCGCGGCTTCGAGCCAGTCGACATGGGCACCGGTTTCGAGGCGGATGTTCGGGTCCCTCAGCGCTTCTGCCAGGGGCCCGGTCTGCGCGTCGATCTTGCCCTGGCCGGTGTTGGGGAAGGCGTCCCAGCCGGTCCTGCCTTCCTTCAGCCAGGTCTCGATGTCGACGCCGAGCGGCAGTGAAGCGGGATGCAGTCCAAGGCTCTTCAGCTCAGCGCGGGCACGCGCGATCGGCGGTTCGTCCGGCACCGGCTTGAAGGGATAGGGGATTGAATGGAACGGCTCGGTCGGGTCTTCGCCGAGCACGCCGCGCACGCGAAAGAGCTGCTCGGCCTTCGAATACCAGGGCTCGAACTCGTCATAGGAAAACGGCCAGGCCGGCGAGACGCCGCCGAAATGCTCGAGCTCGGAGAAATCCTCCTCGCGGTAGCGGATTAGGACGGCGCCGAAGAACTTCGAATTGCCGCCGACATAGTAGTAATTGCCGGGGTTGAAGGGCGCGCCTCCGGCCTCGCGCCACATCTCCTTCGGCCGGTAGTGCTCGTCCAGGAAAA
Organism: Mesorhizobium sp. M2A.F.Ca.ET.067.02.1.1; assembly: GCF_004023285.1. Lineage (NCBI taxonomy): Bacteria > Pseudomonadati > Pseudomonadota > Alphaproteobacteria > Hyphomicrobiales > Phyllobacteriaceae > Mesorhizobium > Mesorhizobium sp. M2A.F.Ca.ET.067.02.1.1. Next base: position 5,975 of record NZ_RZSB01000294.1, on the reverse strand, counting down.
TCGATCGCGTCAAGCGCGCATGCGGTGTCGCGGGCAGCGGCTCGCCGCGCTCCAGGATGAGGATCGAGGCGCCGCTGCCGGCCAAGCCGGAGGCGATCGTGGCGCCGCCGATGCCGGAGCCGATGATGACGATATCCGCGTTTGTCATAGCTTTTAAAGTATGCGCTTCTCGGTCGCCGGGTCGAAGAACACCGCCTTGCTGAGGTTGAAGGCCAAGGGCGTGCTGGTGCCGGGCTGGATCCTGGCATCGGCTCTCAGCCGCGCCACCACGCCCTTGCCGCCGAGATTGGTGACCGCGAAGGTGTCGGAGCCGGCCGGCTCCACCACCTCGATATGGCAGTCGGCGGTAGCGATGGCGGACCCGTTGCGTTCCGCGCCTTCCGGATCGGTCAGCGCTTCGGGACGGACACCGAAAATGACCTGCTTGTCCTTGAAGGCCGACAGACCGGCGGGCGCGCCGGGCATCGGCAGCACGATCGGCTGGCGCGACTCGCGGTCCAGCACCACCGAAAGGCCGGCGCCATTGCCGTCGATCTTGGCCGGGATCAGGTTCATCGCCGGCGAGCCCATGAAGTCGGCGACGAAGATGTTGGTCGGGTTGTTGTAGATCTCGGCCGGCGTGCCGAATTGCTGCACCTCGCCGTCGCGCATCACGGCGATCTTGGTCGCCAGCGTCATCGCCTCGATCTGGTCGTGCGTGACATAGACGATCGTCGTGCCGGTGGTGGCATGCAGGCGCTTGATCTCGATGCGCATGTCGACACGCAGCTTGGCGTCGAGGTTCGAAAGCGGCTCGTCGAACAGGAAGAGTTTCGGGTCGCGCACCAGCGCCCGGCCCATGGCGACGCGCTGGCGCTGACCGCCGGAAAGCTGGCTGGGCTTGCGGTTGAGGAGATGACCGATCTGCAGGATCTTGGCCACCTTGTCGATCGCCGCCTGGCGCTCCGCCGCAGGCACGCCACGCATCTCCATGCCGAAGGCGATGTTTCCGGCAACCGTCATGTTGGGGTAGAGCGCGTAGCTCTGGAACACCATGGCGATGTCGCGTTTCGAAGGATGGAGGTCGTTGATCGCGCGGCCATCGACACGGATCTCACCCTCCGTGATCTGCTCCAGCCCGGCGATGGTGTTGAGCAGCGTTGACTTGCCGCAGCCGGACGGACCGACCAGCACCAGGAAGCCGCCCTTTTCGAGCTCGACATTGATGCCCTTCAGGATCTCGACACTCCCGAAGCGCTTCTTCAGCCCATCAATTTCCAGAAAAGCCATGGTCGTTCCTTCAGAAATAGGGTCAGCCCTTGACCGCGCCGGCCATCAGCCCGCGCACGAAATAGCGGCCGGCGACGACATAGACGATCAGGGTGGGGAGCGCGGCGATCATCGCCGCCGCCATGTTGACATTGTATTCGACGACGCCGGTCGAGGTGTTGACGACATTGTTCAACGCCACAGTCATCGGCATCACGTCGCCGGAGTCGGCATAGGCGGAAGCGAACAGGAAGTCATTCCAGATGTTGGTGAACTGGTAGATCACTGTCACAACGATGATCGGCAGCGAATTGGGCAGCATGATGCGCCGGAAGATCTGGAAGAAGGAGGCGCCGTCGACCTGCGCCGCCTTGATCAACTCGGTCGGGAAGGCCTCGTAATAGTTGCGGAAGAAGAGCGTGGTGAAGCCCAGTCCATAGACGACGTGGACGAAGACCAGGTTCACCGTCGAATTGCCGAGGCCGAAATTGAACCCTGTCGCGTTCTGCAGCGTGACGCCGAAGCGTCCGAGGCTGCCGAGGATCGTCGCCATCGGCAACAGCACCGACTGGAACGGGATGAAACAAGCAAACAGCATCATCGCGAAGACCAGCGTGTGGCCGCGGAAGCGCCATTTGGTCAACACATAGCCATTCAGCGCGCCAAGCAGCGTCGAGATCAGCACTGCCGGCACGACCATCTTGATGGAGTTCCAGAAATAGCCTTTCATGCCGACGCAGGTCAGACCCGAGCAAACTTCACTCCACGCCTTTATCCATGGTGCGAAAGTCGGCGCATGCGGCAGCGATAGCATGTTGCCGTTCTGGATCTCGTCCATGGTCTTGAACGAGGTCACCAGCATGACGAAGAGCGGCATCAGGTAGAAGATCGCGAACAGGGCCAGCAGGCCGTAGATGACGATGCGGTTGATCGCCTTGGTGCTCAGGCCGCTCGAAGCCTGGCGGGCGGGTGAAGTGACGGCGCTCATCGCGACTTCTCCCTGAGCTCGGAATAGAGATACGGAACAATGATGGCCGTGATGGTCATCAGCATGATCACGGCGCTGGCCGACCCGACCGCCATCTCGTTGCGCTTGAAGGTGAACTCATACATGAAATTGGACGGCAGCCAGGCCGAGCCGCCGGGGCCGCCGCTGGTCAGCGCGACGACCAAGTCATAGGACTTGATGGCCAGATGCGCGAGCACGATGAAGGCCGACAGGAACACCGGCCGCAGCAGCGGAATGACGATGCGGCGGTAAAGCTGGAAGGTGGATGCGCCGTCGATCTGCGCCGCCTTCATGATCTCGCCGTCGATGCCGCGCAGGCCAGCCAGGAACATCGCCATGATGAAGCCGGAAGCCTGCCAGACGCCGGCGATGACGACCGTGTAGATGACGAAATCCTTGTTCTTGATCCAGTCGAAATGGAAGCTCGTCCAGCCCCATTGGTGCAGCGTCTGCTCCAGCCCGAGGCCGGGATCGAGGAACCATTTCCAGGCGACGCCGGTGACGATGAAGGAGAGCGCCATCGGGTAGAGATAGATCGGCCGCAGCATGCCTTCGCCGCGGATCTTCTGGTCGAGAAGGATGGCCAGGAACAGGCCGAGCGCCAGGCAGATCAGGATATAGAGGAAGCCGAAAATGCCCATATTGGTGATCGAGGTGTACCAGCTCGACGGCGGATCGCTCTCGAAGGTCCAGCGCCACAGCCGCTGATAGGCGCGGGGACCGGTGATGGCGTAGGACGGGAAAGTCTTGGAATTGGTGAAGGACAGATAGATCGTCCACAGGATGAAGCCGTAGACGAAGACGATCGTCGCCGCGAAGCTCGGCGCCAGAACGATCTTCGGCAACAAATCCTGCAGCCGCGACCGTACCGACGCGCCGGGACGGGCGTCGTGCTCCGGTGTCAGCTTGATCTGAGTTTCGGCAACTGTGCTCATCGGCTTGTCCAGTTCCGGTTGGTCGGAAACCGCCCGGCGCGAAAACGCACCAGGGTTGTCCCACACCTTTTGTCGACAGGAGACCTCCCCCGCCGAAGCGGGGGAGACCTGAGTTCAAGCGATCCTTACTTGGCGTCGTCGATCGCCTTGACCAGCTCGGTCACGGCCTCGTCGGAGCTCTTGATCTGACCATGGACGAATTTCGACACGACGTCCTTGTAGGCGTTGGCGACGGCGGGCGGAGCGCCGTAGCCCTGCGCCAGCGAGCCGAACAGCGTGCCGCCTTCGTTGGCCTTCTTCAGGTCGGCGATGCCCTTCTTGCCGCAAGCGTCGAAGTCGGTGTCCGGCACGTCGGTGCGGGCCGGGACCGAACCCTTCACCACGTTGAAGGCCGACTGGAAGCTTTTCGACAAGGTGGCGGTGGCCAGCGCGACCTGGGCGGCCTTGCGATCCTCCGGCACGTTGAACATGCCGAACATGTCGGAGTTATAGACGACCGAGCCGTCGGTGCCCGGGAAGCGGTAGCAGAGGAAGTCGGTGCCCGGGGTCTTGTTGGCGGCGTGGAACTCGCCCTTGGCCCAGTCGCCCATCACCTGAACCAGCGCGTCGCCCTTGATGACCATGGCGGTGGCGAGGTTCCAGTCGCGGCCCGAGAAGTTCGGATCGACATATTTGACGAGCTTGGCGAGGTTGTCGAACGACTTCTTCATCGTGTCGGACTTGAGCGAGTCCTCATCGAGGTCGTTCATCGCCTTCTTGTAGAACTCCGGCCCGCCGGTCGACAGCACGACCGAGTCGAACATGGTGGCTTCCTGCCAGTTCTGGCCGCCCAGGGCGAGCGGGGTGACGCCCGCAGCCTTGGCCTTGTCGAGCAACGCCACGAAGTCGTCGAAGGTCTTCGGCTCGGTGCCGCCGATCTTGTCCATCACCGCCTTGTTGATCCACAGCCAGTTGACGGAGTGGACGTTGACCGGTGCGGCCACCCACTTGCCGTCATAGACCGAGAATTTCTGCAGGGCGGCCGGAACCGACTTGTCCCAGCCTTCCTTCTTGGCGGTCTCGGTCAGGTCGCCCATGACGCCGGCGGCGGCATAGTCGAGCACGGTGTAGCCCAGCATCTGCGAGGCGGTCGGGTAGTTGCCGGCCGCGACCATCGCCTTCAGCGCGGTCATGGCAGCGTCGCCGCCGCCGCCGGCCACCGGCACGTCCTTCCAGGCAAAGCCTTCCTTGGCCAGATCCTGCTTCAGCACGTTCAGAGCTGCCGCTTCGCCGCCCGAGGTCCACCAATGCAGCATCTGCACTTCCTTGACGTCCGCGGCATGCGCCGAGAACGCAAAGCTCGTCGCAAGAGCCGTTCCGATAAGCAGTTTGCGCAACATGTACTACCTCCCTTGTTGCATACACATAACCGGCGGGTGTCCGCCGGCGTCTCCCAACTCAGCCGACCCACCAACCGGTACGCTGGCCGCGATGAAACTGGATGGTCTTTTCCTCGGTATAATCCTCGACAGCGCGTTTGCCGAGTTCGCGTCCCAGACCGGACTGCTTGTAACCCCCGAAAGGCAGCTCTGGGTAACCTTCCATGAACGTGTTCACCCAGATCGTCCCCGAACGCACACCGCGCGCCACCGACATGCATGTGTCGATGCTGGCGCTCCACACCCCTGCAGACAAACCATAGGGCGTGTTGTTGGCAATGTGCAATGCCTTTTCAATCGTTTCAAAAGTGAGCACGGACAGCACCGGACCGAACACTTCCTCGCGCGCGATCGCCATGTCTTCCGTGACGTTACGGACGATGGTCGGATCGAGGTATTGGCCGGCGTTGGATTGAAGCCGGGTGCCGCCGCTGAAAACGCTGCCGCCGTCGGTTTGCGCCGCCGTTACATAGCCGGCTACCTTTTCCATATGGTCGGCCGAGATCATGGCGCCGACCTTGGTGCGGTCGTCGAGCGGATCGCCGACGCGGACCTTTTTAGCCAGCGCCTTGACTGCGCCGAGGAAGTCGTCCGCGATCGTCGCATGCACGATCAGGCGGCTGCCGGCATTGCAGCATTCGCCGGCGTTGAAGAAGCCGCCGAACACCGCGGCATCGGCCGCCGCGTCGAGGTCGGCATCGGGGAAGACGATCTGGCCGTTCTTGCCGCCGAGCTCCATCGAGACCTTCTTCAAGGAGTTCGAGGCAGCGGCCATGGTCATCTTGCCGACGCGGGTCGAGCCGGTGAAGGAGACCATCTCGACCAGCGGATGGCTGACCATCGGCGCGCCGACATCGGCGCCGTAGCCGGCGAGGATGTTGACGACGCCGGCCGGCAGGCCGGCTTCGAGCAGGATGTCGCCGAGCACGAAGGTCGAGGCCGACGTCATCTCGCTCGGTTTCACCACCGCCGTGCAGCCGGCGGCGAGCGCGAAGGGCAGCTTTTGGCTGACGATCAGGAAGGGGAAGTTCCACGGCGTGATGATCGAGACCACGCCGATCGGTTCGCGCAGCACGACGCCCAGCATATCGTCGCCGAGATTGGCGTAGCTCTCGCCATGCAGCGTGCGGGCGAGCGAGGCGGCATAGCGCCAGATGTCGATAGCGCCGCCGATCTCGCCGCGCGCCTGGGCGATCGGCTTGCCGGACTCCAGCGCATCGAGCCGGGCGATCTCCTCCAGGCGGGTCTCGATCAGGTCGGCGGCCCTGAGCAGCACCGCGGCGCGCTCGGAGGCCTTCATGCGCGGCCATGGGCCGGTCTCGAACGCCTTGTGCGCGGCCTGGACCGCCGCCTCGACCTCCGCGG
>NZ_RZSB01000293.1:0-6807 GCF_004023285.1 Mesorhizobium sp. M2A.F.Ca.ET.067.02.1.1 | reverse complement strand
ATGAGCGCGGCGAGCCGCGCGGCCACCTCGTGCTTGCCCATCTCCGGCCACTCCTCGACGCCGGCCCTGGAGACGATGCGCACCTTGTTGCGGTCGCCGCCCATCACGCCCGACGGGCCGATGCCGCTTTCATGCGAGACGTCGTTGGCGACGATGAAGTCGGCGCCCTTTTTCTTGAGCTTGGCTTCGGCATTGGCGATCAGATCCTGCGTTTCGGCGGCGAAGCCGACGACAAGGCCAGGCCTCTGCGCATGATGGCCGATGCCGGCCAGGATGTCCGGGTTCTCGACCATCTGCAGCGAAGGCGGCCCTTTGCCCGCCACCTTCTTGATCTTCTCGCCGGCGGCATTGGCCGTGCGCCAATCGGCGACCGCCGCGACGAATATTGCGGCATCCGCCGGCAACAGGCTCTCGACCGCTTGATTCATCTGTGCGGCCGTTTCGACATGGGTGGTCGCGACGCCGACCGGGTCGGCGATGGTGACCGGACCGGAAACGAGCCGCACTTCGGCGCCAAGCTTCGCCAATGCCGCCGCGATGGCATGGCCCTGCTTGCCCGAAGAGCGGTTGGCGATGTAACGCACCGGATCGATCGGCTCATGCGTCGGCCCGGAGGTGACGATGATCCTGCGGCCGGCAAGCGGCTTCGGCCTCTCGTCAAGCATCGTCTCGATCGCGGCGACGATCTCCAGCGGTTCGGCCATGCGGCCCTCGCCCGCTTCGTTGCTTTCGGCCATCTCGCCTTTGGCGGGGCCGATAAAGGCGATGCCATCCTTCTGCAGCGTCGCCCGGTTGCGGCGTGTAGCGGCGTGCGCCCACATTTTCGGGTTCATCGCCGGCGCCATCAGCACCTTCTTGTCGGTGGCCAGAAGCACCGTCGAGGCGAGGTCGTTGGCATGGCCGTTGGCGAGCTTCGCCATCAGGTCGGCGGTGGCCGGCGCCACGACCAGCAGGTCGGCCTCGCGCGACAGCCTGATATGGCCGACATCGTGCTCGTCCTTGCGGTCGAACAGGTCGGTAAAGACGTGGTCGGCCGAAAGCGCGCCGACCGACAGCGTGGTGACGAATTCCTGCGCTGCCGAGGTCATCACCACCCGCACAGAAGCGGCGCGCTCGCGCAGCCGCCGTATCAGATCAAGCGATTTATAGGCGGCGATGCCGCCGCCGATGATCAGCAGGATGCGCTTGCCGGAGAGAGTCATGCGGCTTCCCACGGATTGGCCGCGCAGTGGCAGCTCAATATCAAAGCCGCCATGCGGCTCGACCAGACCGCGGATCGCCGCGTAAAGGCTCTCGCCCTCCGGCGCGGTCGCCGCTCCTGCGGACAGAACGCTTCTGCCCAGGATCTCGCGCGCCTGTTCTTCCATGGACACGCCGCGTGCTGCAGCACGTTCGCGCAATCTCTGCTTCACGTCGTCCGCTAGATTACGGACAGTAATCGTGCCCATGATCCCGTTCCAACCGTCAACTGCCTGCAACGCTAGCAAATTGGATGCTAGCATTGCAAGCACTCAGGGCAATTTCCACGCAATATAAATCAGCGTCAGCGCAATCACCCACAGCGCCACGCGGCCGGACCGGGTGTGGCGCGCTTCGGCCTTGCCGATGGCTTGAGCGGTCGCTTCGTCGAAGCGCAGGCCGTTCTCGGCCATCAGGTCGATCTCGCGCGACAGCCGGTCGGTGCGGGCTGCTAGGTCCGGCGCCTGCCTCGCCAGCGCCAGCAGCGCCTTGGCGCCGTCCCGCGCGTCGGTGAGCAGCCCGCGCGGGCCGAGATTGCCGGCGATCCAGTCGCCGACCACCGGTTCGGAGGTCTTCCACATGTTGAAGGCCGGATCGAGCGTGCGCGCGACACCTTCGACGACGACCATGGTCTTCTGCAGCAGGATCAGTTCCGGCCGCGTCGCCATGTCGAACAGCTCCGTGACCTCGAACAGCAAGGTCAGGAGCTTCGCCATTGAGATGGTGTCGGCCGACTGGCCGTGGATCGGCTCGCCGATGGCGCGGATCGCCTGCGCGAAGGCCGAGACATTGTGCTGGCGCGGCACATAGCCCGCCTCGAAATGCACCTCGGCGACGCGCTGATAGTCGCGCACGATGAAGCCGTAGAGGATCTCGGCGAGGAAACGCCGCTCCTTCTTGCCGAGCCGCCCGGCAATGCCGAGATCGACGGCGACGATGGTGCCGTCCGCCTCGACGAACAGGTTGCCCGGATGCATGTCGGCATGGAAGAAGCCGTCGCGCAGCGTGTGCCGCAGGAACGACTGGATGAGATTGGCGGCGATCGCCTTGAGGTCATGGCCGGCGGCGGCAAGGCCGGCGATGTCGTTCATCTTGACGCCGTCGATCCACTCCATGGTGAGCACGTCGCGGCCGGTCCGCTCCCAGTCGACCGCCGGCACGCGGAATGCCGGATCGTCCTTGGTGTTCTCGCCGAGCTCGGAAAGCGCAGCCGCCTCGAGCCGCAGGTCCATCTCGATCCTGGTGGTCTGCGCCAGCGTCTGCGTCACCTCGACCGGGCGCAGCCGGCGCGACGAGGGAATGTATTTTTCCTGCAGGCGGGCGGCGAGGAAATAGCTTTCGAGGTCCTGGAAGAAGCGGTGCCGCACGCCGGGCCGGATGACCTTCACCGCCACGCGCGAAGCAGTGCCCTCGCGCATGACCTCGGCCCTGTGCACCTGCGCGATCGAGGCCGCCGCCACCGGTTCGCCGAAGCCCAAATAGAGGTCGTCGATCCTGCGCCCGAGCGAGGCTTCGATCGCATGGACCGCTTCCGCCTTCGGGAAAGTATGCATTTTGTCCTGCAGCAGCGCGAGGTCGAGCGCCATGTCGTTGCCGACGACATCGGGCCGCGTTGCCAGGAACTGGCCGAGCTTGACATAGGAAGGCCCGAGCCGCACCACCGCGCGCGCCAGCCTGTCGCCGCGCTGATAGCTCAGCGCCCGCCGCCGGGTGAAAAGTCGCGCAACGCTCCAGCCGAATTTCGGCATGCCGGAGAGCTCCTCGCCCGGCAACGCCGCGACGACGCCCTCGCGGACCAGCACCCAGCCGGCCCGGGCGAGCCTGAAGGCGGCGCCGACGCTGCTCATTGGCCATCCCGATTCAAGAGGGCCTGTTTCAAGGGGGCCTGCTTCAAAGGTCCCGCCTCAAAGCTTCCAGCCGGAATGAAGGGCGGCGATGCCGCCCGAATAGTTGCGGAAGGTGACGCGATCGAAGCCGGCGCGGGCGATCATCGCCGCGAAATTCTGCTGGTTGGGGAACTTGCGGATGGATTCGACGAGGTAGGAATAGGGCTCGCCGTCGCCGGTCACCGCCTTGCCGATCCTGGGGATCGCGTTGAACGACCAGGCCTCATAGGCCTTGTCGAGCAGCGGCATCTCGACCTCCGAGAATTCAAGGCACAGAAACCGGCCGCCGCGCTTCAGCACGCGATAGGCTTCGGCAAGGGCGACCTCGATGCGCGGCACGTTGCGGATGCCGAAGGCGATCGTATAGGCGTCGAAGGTCTCGCTCTCGAACGGCAACTCCTCGGCATTGGCCTCGACGAAGTCGGTGTTTGCCGCAAGCCCCTGCTTCTCGGCGCGGTCGCGGCCGACGGAGAGCATGGAACCGTTGATGTCGAGCACGGTGGCATGGGCCTGGCGCTGGCTGGCTTCGACGATCCTGAAGGCGATGTCCCCGGTGCCGCCGGCGACATCGAGCACCTTCCAGCCCGGCCGTTTCGGCGGGTTCAGCCAGGCGACCATCGCGTCCTTCCACAACCGATGCAACCCGGCCGACATCAGATCGTTCATCAGGTCGTATCGATTGGCCACCTTATGGAAGACGTCATTGACCAGGGGCTGCTTCTCGCCTGCCCCGACCTTCCTGAAACCATAGGAGGTTTCCATGCCGCCCGCGGCCGTGGTTCTCTCAACTGACATTATTTTGATCCGTCATAAAACCGGCGGGACCATAGCCGATCGATGGTGCCGACGCTATTGTCCAAGGCGCGGTTTTCGGCCGCGCTTGCAAAACCCGGTCGAGAAAGGTCCCGCATGATTTTCCGGCCAGATTCCGTGCGAGAACAGCATGCTGGGCGCGATGACCGCATGATCTTGAAGGCCGAACTGCACTGCCACATCGAAGGCGCGGCGGCGCCCGAGCTTGTCGTTGCCCAGGCCCGCAAATATGGCAAGGATCCTTCGCCCTATATCCAAGATGGCTCCTTCGTCTGGCACGATTTCACCTCCTTTCTCGCCGCTTATGATTTCGCGTCCGACCTGTTTCGCACGGAAGACGATTATGCGCGTCTCGCCGACTATTATCTGACCAGCCTCGCTCGCGACGGCGCCATCTATTCCGAGGTCTTCACCTCGCCGGACCATGCGAAGAAGGCTGGCCTCTCGCCAAAAGCCTATACCGATGCGCTGGGCGAAGGCATGGCCCGCGCCAAGGCCAAGACAGGGATCGAAGGCCGCATGATCGTCACCGGCGTGCGCCATGTCGGGGTCGAGGCGATCGAGCAGGCCGCACGCTTCGCGGCGCGCTGCGGCCATCCGCTGGTGACCGGTTTCGGCGTGGCCGGCGACGAGCGCATTGGCGATTTCGAGGACTATGTGCGCGCCTTCGAGATCGCGCGTGAAGCCGGCCTCGGCATCACCATCCATGCCGGCGAGCTGATGGGTTGGGAAAGTGTTCATGCCGCCCTTGACCACATCCGCCCCTCCCGCATCGGCCATGGCGTGCGCGCCATCGAGAACCCGGACCTCGTGCGCCGCATCGCCGCCGAGGGGGTGGTGCTGGAATGCTGCCCGGGCTCCAACATCGCGCTGAAAGTCTTCGACAGCTTCGCCGACCATCCCTTTCCGGCGCTGCGCGCCGCCGGCTGCAAGGTGACGCTCAACTCCGACGACCCGCCCTATTTCTGGACTTCGCTGAAGCGCGAATACGATATCGCGGCCGAGCATTTCCGCATGGACGACAAGGCGCTTACCGCCGTGACGCGGACGGCCATCGAGGCGGCGTTCGTGGACAAGAAGACTAAGGCTATGCTGCTGAGCAGACTCGACGCTCGCGGCCGGTGAATGGTGAATGGTGAATGGTGAATGGTGAATGGTGAATGGTGAATGGTGAATGGTTGGTTTGCCGGCGCGCTTCGGCATGTCAAGGCAATCGTAGAACCATCAGGACTCGCAAACCCGCTTACTATTCACTATTCACTATTCACTATTCACCACTCACTGGAGCAGACCATGCAGGGCGTCACCGTCGTCGACCACCCCCTTGTCCAGCACAAGCTGACCATCATGCGCAAGAAGGAGACCTCGACGGCCGGCTTCCGGCGGCTGCTGCGCGAGATCTCGCTGCTGCTCGGCTATGAAGTGACCCGTAATCTCGAGCTGACCACGACCATGATCGAGACGCCGATCGAGGAGATGGAGGCGCCGACGCTGGAAGGCAAGAAACTGGTCTTCGCCTCGGTGCTGCGCGCCGGCAATGGCCTGCTCGAGGGCCTGCTCGATCTGGTGCCAGCCGCCCGCGTCGCCCATATCGGCCTCTACCGCGACCATGAGACCCTGGAAGCCGTCGAATATTTCTTCAAGGCGCCGAGCGACCTTGCCGACCGCCTGGTGATCGTCGTCGATCCGATGCTGGCGACCGCCAATTCGGCGATTGCCGCGATCGATAAGCTGAAGGGACGCGGCGCCACCAACATCCGCTTCCTCTGCCTGCTTGCCGCCCCCGAAGGCATCGAGCGCTTCACCAAGGCGCATCCGGACGTGCCGATCTTCACCGCCTCGATCGACCGCCAGCTGAACGACAAGGGCTATATCATGCCCGGCCTCGGCGACGCCGGCGATCGCATGTACGGGACAAAGTGAGCGCATCCGTTTACCGCGCGTTTACACAACCGCGCGGTTCCGGCGCACATTAAAGCGGCAAACACCATGCCAGCGTTAGGATGTTGCCTTGATCCAAGGGGCATCCATGCTGCGCAAGCTTCTCATCCTCGGTATTTTTGCCGGAACCTCGGCCTCGATTCCGATCGTCTTTCAGGCCAATCCGCATCTGGTGGACGGACTGCTCAAATCGACCGATGCCGCGCGGCCGGCGGCGCCGAAGTCCGAGCCCCAGGTCAATCTCGCCTCGGTCGCGGCCAAACCGGCCACGCCGATGCCGCTTGGCCGGCAGGTTCTGGTCAATGCCGATGCCCGCGGCCATTTCACGTCGCAGTTCAAGCTCAACGGCCGGCAGATCGACGGCATGATCGACACCGGCGCGACACTGGTCGCCATCAACGCCTCGACCGCGCGCAGGATCGGCATCTCGCTCAACCCGTCAGATTTCAATCAACAGGCGAACACCGCCAATGGGGCGATCAAGGCCGCTGTTGTGACAGTCGACCACCTGCAGATCGGCAAGATCTCGGTCGACAACGTCCAGGCGATGGTGCTTGACGACCGGGCGCTGCAGACCAACCTCATCGGCATGAGCTTCCTGCAGCGGTTGCAGAAATACCAGGTCCAGGACGGCGCGCTGCTGCTCGTCCAGTAAGTGTCATAAGCAATTCCAGGAAAAGTGTGCAGCGGTTTTCCGTCCGGAATTGCGTCAAAACAAAACAGATAAAGCAGGTCACCGTTTCCGCGAAACGGTGACCTGCTTTATCGCGCCAATATCCGCCTGAGCACGGTCTTCTCGGCGGGCGGCTTGGAACCTCCGATCGTATAAGCGGCACGCACGGCCGCCGCTGCCGCCTCGGCCTCCGCGTCTGTGCGGGCGTGCACCAGCGCCAGCGCCTCGCCTGAGCGCGCCTCGGCGCCGACCCGC
>NZ_RZSB01000292.1:0-6808 GCF_004023285.1 Mesorhizobium sp. M2A.F.Ca.ET.067.02.1.1 | reverse complement strand
GTTGGATGCACACCGGCGACCTCGCCACGATAGATGCCGAGGGCTATTGCAACATCGTCGGCCGGGTAAAGGACATGGTCATCCGCGGCGGCGAGAACGTCTATCCGCGCGAGGTCGAGGAGTTCCTCTACCGCCATCCAAAGGTCAAGGAAGTGCAGGTCTTCGGCATTCCGGACGACAAATATGGCGAGGAACTCTGCGCCTGGATCGTGCTGAAGCCCGGCCAGATCGCCACTGCCGAGGAAATCAAGGCCTTCTGCGCCGGCCAGATCGCGCATTACAAGGTGCCGCGCCACATCCGTTTCCGCACCGAATTGCCGATGACGGTGACCGGCAAGCCGCAGAAATTCCTGATGCGCGAGGCGATGGTGGAGGAACTCGGGCTGGTGGCGCAGAAGACGGCGTGAAACGGCATTCATGGACAACGAGTTTCCCAATTTCGCGGCGCTGAGGGCCGCCAAAATCGAAAACGTGGATTATCGCATCGTCGTCCGGCGTGGCGCGCGAACCGGCGGTGCGCTCGTCATGGCCCCGCATGGCGGCAAGATCGAACCCCGCACCTCCCTGATCACCGAGATGATAGCTGGCGGCGATCTCGACATGTATTGCTTTGAAGGGCTGATGCCGGAAAGCAACCGGGAACTGCACATAACGTCCAGGAACTTCGACGAGGCAACCGCGCTGGAGCTGTTGCGGACCAAGTCTACCGTCGTCGCCATCCACGGCCGCCAGGACCGGGACGATCTCGCGACGGTCTATCTGGGCGGCAAGGACGCCGCATTGGTTTCGGAGATAGCCTGGCGCCTGCAGGAGGCCGGCTTCCAGACGCAAACGGACAACCACCCGTTTCCGGGCATCCAGGATTCGAACATCGTCAATCGCGGATTGACGGGAAAAGGCGCACAGCTGGAAGTCCCCTTCTCGCTGCGCCGCCGGCTGGGCAACGAGCCGGACCTTCTGGAAAAATTCTGTGGGGCGGTCCGCAGGGCCATCGAGACACGCGACGCCCAAAATGGTGCCTGGTCCCCAATCCTATTTTGAATGCTGCAAAGTGCCCGGGACGTGCTCCCCACGCGCTTTTCCGCTAAGGTCGCAAAAACGCATGGCGTAGACCAAGGGGGGGTGGATGACGAGTTACGCCCGGTCGGTAACGTCCTACACGATGCCGCTGGCCGCGCTGGCGATGGCTCTCGCGGTCAGGGCCAGCGGCGTTTCGGTTGACGAAGGGTCGCTAAACGTCAGGATCCTCGTCGGAGCGCTGTCGAGCGCCATCATGTTCGTCACCATTTTCGTCGTGCTCGACCATGCCGAGGCGCTCGCCCGGCGCGTAGGGGAGCCGTACGGAACATTGGTGCTGACCTTTGCGGTGACGGCGATCGAAGTGTCGATCATCGTCTCCATGATGCTGCATGGAGAAAACAACCCGACGCTGGCGCGCGAGTCCGTTTTCTCGACGGTGATGATCACCTCCACCGGCGTTGTCGGCATTTGCCTCACGCTTGGCGGCTGGCGCTATCGCAAGCAGGCGATCGTCCGGCAAGGGACCAGCGCCTACCTGTCGGTTCTGATCGCGCTGACCGTGATGACGCTTATTCTTCCGACCTACACCCGAACCACGGACCCCGGCACATTTTCGGCGGCCCAGCTTGGTTTCGTGAGCGTCCTTTCGGTGCTGCTCTATGCAAGCTTCGTGTTCGCCCAGACTGTCCGGCACCGCGAGGACTTCGTCCAGGGGCAGGCCCACGACGCGCCGACGCGAACCGCCTCCCACGACAGCGTTTCCGTCAGCGCCCTGCTGCTGATGTGCGGGCTCATCGGCATTGTCCTGCTCGCCGAGCAGGTCGCCGCAAGCGTGGAGGATGCGCTCGCCGCCTACCGGGTGACCCAGGCCGACAGCATCGTGGGGGCATTGATCGCGGCGCTGGTTTTGATGCCGGAGGCCATCTCAGCGATCCGCGCCTCGTTCAGGAACGAGCTGCAGCGCAGCCTCAACGTCGCGATGGGCTCGGCCTGCGCCACGATCGGTTTGACGATACCGGCGGTCGCGGCCGCCAGCCTGCTGACGGGCAGGGGACTGACCCTGGGGCTCCCGGCCTCCGATGCCGTGCTTCTGGTACTGGCGCTTTTCATATGCAGCGTAAGCTTCAGCACCGAAAGAACGACGTTCCTGACCGGGATGGTCCATGTCGTGGTGTTTTTCACCTATGTGTTTCTGATCTTCGTGCCGTGAAGGGTGTCGCGAGCCGAGCATCGGGCGCAGGGTTAGCGCCGTCTTGAAAGGCGCTCACGCCGCCAGCACCGCCCGATCCAGCCCGCGTATGATCCGCGCCAGTTCCACGCACTCGTCCTGCCGCACCTTGTTCTTCCGCCAGGCCATGCAGATCATGCGCTGCGGCATCGGCTCCTGGAACGGCACGATCCGCAAGTCGGGCATGACGCCGGCGGCACTTGCCGCCATTTCCGGCACCAGCGTGACGCCGAGCCCATGCGCCACCATCTGCAACAGCGTGGTGAGACTGGTCGCGCCGTAGCTTGCCATCGCCACCGGCCGCACATTGCCGCAGACGGCCAAAGCCTGCTCGCGCAGGCAGTGGCCTTCCTCCAAGAGCATCAGCCGCTCCAGCGCCGGGCTTTCGGGCGGCACCGGCGGTGAGGCAAAGGCCGGATCGCCGGCGGGCACGGCGAGGAAGAAGCGGTCGGGAAAAAGCTTTTCGGTCACGATCGCCGGCTGATCGAGCGGCAAGGCCGCGATGAAGGCGTCGAGCCGGCCTGACGTCGCTTCCTCGACCAGCGATGCGGTCACCGCCTCGCGCAGCTCGAGCTGGAGGGAAGGGTAGTGCCTTTTCAGCTCCGGCAGCACATGCGGCAACAGATAAGGCGCGACGGTCGGGATGATGCCCAGACGGAAGCGTCCTTCCATGGTCGGGCGGCCGCGCCGGGCAGTCGTCTCGACGTCACGTATGTCGGCCAGAATGCGCTCGATTCGCGGCTGCAGGGCAAGCGCCTCGTCGGTCATGCGCACGGTCTTGCCGCCGCGCTCGAACAACAGGCAGTTCAGCCGCTCTTCCATCTCGGCGATCTGCGCGGAAAGCGCCGGCTGGCTGACGCCGGCAAGCTTCGCGGCGCGGCCGAAATGCAGCGTCTGCGCCAGCGCGTCGAAATATTGCATCTGCCGGACGGTGAGGCCAATCATAAGAAAATCCTATCAAATGAAACAGGAAAGGCAATTTGTCTTTATCGGCCGGCCGGCCTAGTCTGGAATCATTCCAGGGTGACGCGGCCAATGGCTGCCCCCGGGAAATTCCGGGAAAATCAACCTCGGCAAAATTCAACCACGGCAAAACCTCGGCAGAATCGGGAGACCAAGATGGACGCGAAAACCGACGACAACAGCGCTGGCAAATGCCCGGTGGCGCATGGATCCGCACGGACCAACCGCGACTGGTGGCCGAACCAGCTCGACCTTTCCGTTCTCCATCAGCAGTCGAACCTGTCGGATCCGATGGACGAAGACTTCGACTACGCCAAGGAGTTCGCGAGCCTCGACCTCGACGCGGTGATCGCAGACCTGCACAAGGTCATGACGGATTCGCAGGATTGGTGGCCGGCCGACTTCGGCCATTACGGGCCGCTCTTCATCCGCATGGCCTGGCACAGCGCCGGCACCTATCGCATCGGTGACGGCCGCGGCGGCGCCGGTGCTGGTCAGCAGCGTTTCGCGCCGCTGAACAGCTGGCCGGACAACGCCAACCTCGACAAGGCGCGCCGGCTGCTGTGGCCGGTCAAGCAGAAATACGGCAGTAAGATCTCCTGGGCCGACCTTCTGATCCTCACCGGCAACGTCGCGCTGGAATCGATGGGCTTCAAGACCTTCGGCTTCGCCGGCGGCCGCGCCGATGTCTGGGACCCGGAGCAGGATGTGGACTGGGGCTCCGAAGCGAAGTGGCTCGGCGACGAGCGCTATTCGGGCGATCGTGAGCTTCGCGGCCATCTCGGCGCCGTGCAGATGGGCCTGATCTACGTCAACCCGGAGGGCCCGAACGGAAAGCCGGATCCGGTCGCGGCGGCTCGCGACATCCGCGAGACCTTCGGCCGCATGGCGATGAACGACGAAGAAACCGTGGCGCTGATCGCCGGAGGCCACACCTTCGGCAAGACCCATGGCGCGGGCGATGCCTCGCTGGTGGGCGCCGAGCCGGAAGGCGCCGGCATCGAGGCACAGGGCCTCGGCTGGTCGAGCAAATATGCCTCCGGCATCGCCGGCGACGCCATCACCTCGGGTCTCGAGGTCACCTGGACGACGACGCCGACCAAGTGGAGCAACAACTTCTTCGACAACCTCTTCAACTATGAATGGGAGCTGACGAAGAGCCCGGCCGGCGCCCATCAGTGGACGCCGAAGGGCGGCGCCGGCGCCGGCACGGTTCCGGACGCGCACAATCCCTCCAAGCGCCACGCGCCGGCCATGCTCACCACCGACCTCGCGCTGCGTTTCGACCCGGCCTATGAGAATATCTCGCGCCGGTTCCACCAGAACCCGGACCAGTTCGCCGACGCCTTCGCCCGCGCCTGGTTCAAGCTCACCCACCGCGACATGGGTCCGGTCGTGCGTTATCTCGGCCCGCTCGTGCCGAAGGAAGAGCTGATCTGGCAGGATCCGATCCCCGCCATCGACCACGAGCTGGTGAGCGAGGCCGACATCGCTTCGCTCAAGGCCAAGATCCTGGCTTCCGGCCTGTCGGTCTCCGAGCTGGTCTCGACCGCCTGGGCCTCGGCCTCGACCTTCCGCGGCTCGGACAAGCGCGGCGGCGCCAATGGCGGCCGCATCCGCTTGAGCCCGCAGAAGGACTGGGAAGTCAACGAGCCGGCGCAGTTGGCCAAGGTGCTGGGCAAGCTGGAAGCCATCCAGAAGGAGTTCAACGCGGCCCAAACCGGCGAGAAGAAGGTCTCGATTGCCGATCTCATCGTGCTTGGCGGCGCCGCCGCGGTTGAAAAGGCGGCGAAGGACGGCGGCACCGAGGTGAAGGTGCCGTTCACGCCGGGCCGCATGGACGCGTCGCAGGAGCAGACAGACGTCCACTCCTTCGCGCCGCTCGAGCCGAAGGTCGACGGCTTCCGCAACTATGCCCGCGGCAGGCTGCCGATGTCGGTCGAGGCGATGCTGGTCGACCGCGCCCAGTTGCTGACGCTGACGGCGCCGGAACTGACCGTGCTGGTCGGCGGCCTGCGCGTGCTCGGCGCCAATGCCGGCGGTTCGAAGCATGGTGTCTTCACCGACAGGCCGGGCCAGCTCACCAACGACTTCTTCGTCAACCTGCTCTCGATGGCGACCGTCTGGGATCCGGCGGCCGGCTCCGAGCCGGGTTCCGATGAAGTCTATGAAGCGCGTGACCGCAAGACCAGAGAAGTGAAGTGGACCGGCACCCGCGCCGACCTCATCTTCGGCTCGCACGCGCAGCTGCGCGCGCTCTCCGAGGTCTATGGTTCAAGTGACGCCAAGGCGAGATTCGTCAAGGACTTCGTCAAGGCCTGGACGAAGGTGATGAACGCCGACCGCTTCGACATCGCGAAGTAAGGTCGTACCTCTCAATCAAAAAAGGCGCGGGTCATGCCCGCGCCTTTTTTTGCGTTTCTCCGGAGCTGTCAGTCTTTTTCGAAGATGCCGGCCTTGGCGACGATACCGGCAATCGCTCCGCCGATCAGCGGCGCGACGATGAACAGCCAGAGCTGGCTGAGCGCGGCACCCCCCGAAAACAGCGCCGGGCCGATCGAGCGCGCCGGGTTGAGCGACGTGCCGGTAACCGGGATGATGGCGAAATGCAGCCCGGCCAGCGTCAGGCCGATCACCAAGCCGGCAAAGGCGGTGGTGTGCTTGGCGTTGGTGACGCCGAGGATCACCGTGACGAAGGTGAAGGTGCCGATCAGCTCCCACAGCAAGGCCGAGCTCATGCCCCATTTCGCCTCGTCCCAGCCATTGGCGCCGAAGCCGCCGGTGTGGCCGCCGGCCTGGCCGGAAACGATGATCCCCAGCGCCAGCGAGGCGATGATGGCGCCGATGATCTGCGCGATCCAGTAGGGAACGACGTCCTTGGCCGGCATCCGCCCTGCCAGGAACACGCCGAGCGTCACCGCCGGATTGAGATGCGCGCCCGAGATCGGGCCAATCGCATAGGCCGCGGCGATCAGGCCGATGCCGAACGCCAGGCCGATGCCTTCCTGTCCGAGCGGCAGCGCGCCGCCGAAACCGCCCGTGACCACGGAAGCCGTGCCGATGAACACCAACAAAAACGTGCCGAGAACTTCTGCCAGATAAGTCTTCATTGCCCTCTCCTCATTGGATCCGTCGAAACCACGTTTCCCGCGTCGCGAATCACTGGCGGAAGAGTATTCCTGCCGGAAACACTTGGGAAGCTGAGAGATTAAGCCGGCAGGCTTGCTTGTGTATGTCAGGTAAGTACATTAGAGATCTTTCATATTCTGGTTGATTGTTCTTGTTTTTTCCGTAGCGCCGCTTGCGATCGAAAAACCGTTTGGGGAAATTGCGTCGCGCTGAAACCCTGTTTCACCGGCAAGCCGAATAGAATTGTTTCAATCCTGGCCTGAAAGGCTTTAAGAGCGGCTGGAACCGATTTGCAGGAGCTACGGAAAACGGGATGCGATTGGGCGGAAGGCTGGCGGCGGCCATAGAGGTTCTCGAAGACATCGGCCGGCGCCACCGGCCGGTGGCCGACGCTTTGCGCGACTGGGGCCTGTCGCATCGCTTCGCCGGCGGCGGCGATCGCGCCGCGATCGGCAACATCGTCTATGA
>NZ_RZSB01000291.1:0-6867 GCF_004023285.1 Mesorhizobium sp. M2A.F.Ca.ET.067.02.1.1 | reverse complement strand
GTCCACGCTCGCCACGTCCGCCTTGCGCACGGTATAGCCCGACTGAACGATCGAGACGCCATCGAGGATGAAGAGCTGGCTCTTTTCCATGCCGGGCTTCAACACGCCGGTGATGGCGACCGGGTCGTAAGCCTCTTTCATCTTGTAGGGTTGCGCCGGCGTCACCAGCACGATTTGGTTGGGCGGCGGCGTCGGCATGTGGCTGCAGGCGCCGGTCCACGGCACCAGCAGGAACTGGTAGACGAGGTCGCCGTCGCGATCGACCGGCAACGCATAGCCGGCTAATTGTATGGCCTTGTCCTGCAGATTGAGCGACAGTGTCTCGCCGTGGTCGGGCAGTTTTGCCGCGATCATCGGCAGGTTCGCGTCTTCGGCGACGGCCTGCGTGGCGGGGCGCAGATCCTTCCAGAGGATATGCACGACATCGGCTGCCGCATCGGCTCCCGAGGCGGCGAGCAGGAGCATGGCTGTCAGCGCCGCGCATGATTTGAAACGATTGTTCATGGTCGCTCCATCATCCGTCAGTCCATTTGCGGAATCGAGTCAAAGCGTCGTGACCGATCCAGACTCAGCGGTCCAGCCGCATCACATGCCGGCGCGTCCCGGCGGTGCCGATCTCGTGGAAGCCCCGCGCGACGAAAATGTCGCGAAAGCCCATGAAGCGATAGCTGGGCGCGGCCTCGTCGACGGGATAGGCCTCGATGACGCGCGCGCCTTTGCCGAAGGCGTGGTCGATCGCGGCGTCGAGCAGGGCGGATGCCAGCCCGCCGCCACGCAAAGCCCTCGGCACATAGAAGCAGACGATCGACCATATGCCGGTCTCGCTGTCGTCCTGCTGCTTTGACAGTTTCCGGTAGGTCTCGCGCGGCGCGACCGAGCACCAGCCGACCGGCTTGCCGTCCAACTCGGCGACGATGCCCACGGGAGTGCCGGCATCGATCAGCGCCATCATCATGCGCTTCTTCTCATCGCTCTGGTGCTCGCGGCTGGAATGGCGCCAGGCCATGCACCAGCAATATTTCGGCGCGCCTGGCTGCTCGAACAGGTCTTCGAAACGGCCACGCGTTTCTTGCGTCACCTCGACAAAGCGGATGCCGGAAAGATCAGGTTCTTGCGGCTGCGAGCCTGGCGAGCTGTTTGGCATCCGTCAGTTCCTTCACCGCATCTCTGCCGACCCAACGCGCCGTCCGGTCGGGCGATGCCGCCAGTTTTTCCGCCAGCGCAAGGGCAGGGGCGTGCAGGCTCACCGAGCGCTTGCCGATCTGCCGCAGCGCCCAGTTGACCGCCTTGCGAACGAAATTGCGCGGATCGCGGGCATGCTTCTCGATCAGCGGCAGATAGGCAAGGAAGGTTGCGTCCGGCTCTTTCTTCAGATGGACCGCGCTCCAGGCGAGCATGGCAAAGGCGGTGCGGCGGACGAATTCGCGTTCGTCTTCTGCGAATTCGTCGATCAGGCCGCGCCAGAATGGCGTTTCGGCAAACAGGTCGGCAACGGTGTCGACAATCTCCCAGCTGTCGAAATCCGCGGCCCAGCGCCGGCACTGGTCGATGTCGACCTTCTTCGGCTCGCCGGTGAAGGCCGCCATCAGGCGCGCCTCCCGAATGCCGCTGTCCCACAGCAGAAGCGATCGCTCGTGGTTTTTCCTGAGCTTGCGCGCCAGCGGCCGCAAGTCGGAATTGCCGATGCCAAGCGCGCTCGCCGTGTTGATGCCGAAGCGCGCCATGCCCGCCAGATTCGCCTCCGTGCCGATCGCGCGCAGGTGCGCGACGACGTCGTCGGCGCTCCAGCTCGGGTCGGGCAGGGGCATCGTGGCGCCTATTTTTCCAGGCGTGCAAGCAGCGAGGAGGTATCCCAGCGCTTGCCGCCCATGTCCTGCACGTCCTTGTAGAATTGGTCGATAAGCGCCGTTACCGGCAGCTTGGCGCCGTTGCGGTTGGCCTCGGCCAGGCAGATGCCGAGATCCTTGCGCATCCAGTCGACGGCGAAGCCGAAATCATATTTGCCGGCATTCATCGTCTTATGGCGGTTCTCCATCTGCCAGGAGCCGGCGGCGCCCTTCGAGATCACCTCGACAACCTTCTCGATGTCGAGGCCGGCCCTCTTGCCGAAATGGATGCCTTCGGCCAGGCCCTGGACGAGGCCGGCAATGGCGATCTGGTTGATCATTTTCGTCAATTGGCCAGCGCCGGCCGAACCCATCAGCCCGACCATACGGGCGTAGGCGTCAATGACCGGCTTGGCTTTGTCGAAGGCCGACTGCTCGCCGCCGACCATGACGGTCAGGATGCCGTTCTCGGCGCCGGCTTGGCCGCCTGACACGGGCGCGTCGAGAAAGGAGAAGCCTGCCTTGCGCGCGGCTTCATCCAGCTCGCGTGCGACCTCAGCCGAGGCGGTGGTGTTGTCGATGAAAACGGAACCTTTCTTCATCGCGGCGAAGGCGCCGTTGGCGCCGGTGGTGACCGAGCGCAGATCGTCGTCATTGCCGACGCAGGAGAAGACGAAGTCCTTGCCTTCGGCTGCTTCGGCCGGCGTCAGCGCCAGCTTGCCGCGATGCTGGGCCACCCACTGCTCGGCCTTTGCCTTGGTGCGGTTGTAGACGGTGACGTCGTGGCCGCCCTTGTTCCGGAGGTGCCCGGCCATGGGATAGCCCATGACGCCAAGACCGAGAAATGCAACCGATGTCATAGACCTGCCTTCCAACAAAACACGGTTTCCAGTGGCCGAAGGTCTAGGCCATGCGAAAAATTCGTCAAGGCGCGCCACGCTGCATCGACTGGTGCAGGCGGCCGAGCCGCAGGATTTATCGATGCAGGTGAACGGTAATCCGGCGCTCGATCCACTCGACGCCGTGGCGCAGGATCTCGACCATTACAAGATAGACGATCGCCACCCAGATATAGGCCTGGATGTCGAAGGATTTCGCATAGGCGAGCTTGGCGTTGCCCATCAGGTCGTAGACGGTGATGATGGCGACGATGGCCGAGGCCTTGATCATCAGGATGAGCTCGTTGCCGTAGGGCCTGAGGGCAACGATGATCGCCTGCGGCAGGATGACCTTGCGCAGCGTCTGCAATTTGTGCAGGCCGAGCGAGGCAGCACCCTCCCATTGGCCGCGCGGCACGCTTTCGATGGCGCCGCGCAGGATTTCGGCCTGGTAGGCGGCGGTGTTGAGCGAGAAGGCAAAGACACCGCAATAGAAGGCCTCGCGGAAGAACCACCACAATCCTACCGTTTCCAGCTCCGGCCGGAAGGAACCGACGCCGTAATAGACGAGATAGGTCTGTACGAGCAGCGGCGTGCCGCGGAAGAAATAGACGTAGCAATAGGCAAGCCCGGACAGGATCCAGTTCTTCGACATGCGGCCATAGGCGACCGGCAGCGAGAAGATCGCTCCCAGCACCATCGAGATGGAAACCAGCGACAGGGTGGTTCCCAGGCCCTGCAGATAGGCCGGCGCGTAACGGGCGAAGAACTCTGGATTCCAGGCGTAGACGAGGTAGGCGACGATGCCGAGACCGAAGAGAATCCATACGCCGACCAGTGAGTAGCCGACGATGCGGGCGCGTGGCCAGCCGCGGGCCAGAGGGGGCGGCTTGTCGACGACGATGGCCTGGCTGACGCTCATCGCACCGCTCTCCGCCCGAGATGACGCAGAATGTGGCCGGTGGCGATCGACGACAGGATGGCGAGAGCCAGGAAGATCAACGCCGCCACACTGTAGAACAGGAAGGCATGCTTGGTAACGCGCGCCGCGACGCCGGACTGGCGCAAGGTCTCGGCGAGATTGACCACCGAGACCAGCGAGGTGTCCTTCAGCAGGCTCAGCCAGCAATTCTCGAGGCCGGGGAAGGCGATGCGTATCAGCTGCGGCAGGATGACCAGCCGCATCGTCTGCCATTTCGACAGGCCGATGGCGTAGCCGCCCTCATACTGGCCTTTCGGAATGGCGCGGAACGCGGAAAGGAAGACCTCGCTGGCATAGGAGGAGAAGATCAGCGACAGCACGATCATGCCAGCGATGAAGCTGTTGACGTCGATCGTCGCGGCCGGATTGAACAGCCGCACCAAGTATTGCAGCAGAAGCGGCATGCCGAAGAAGAACAGGAAGAGCGTGACCAGCTCCGGCAGGCCGCGGAAAACCGTGGTGTAGATGTTGGCGGCGAGCCGCAGGGAGGGCTCTTCATGCTGCTTGGCGAAGGCGACGAAAAATCCGATCGTCAGGCCGATGGGCAGCGTGGCGAGCGCCAGCACGATGGTAACCAGAACGCCAGACGCAATGTCGTCACTCCAGCCGTCCGGTCCCCAGCTGAGAAGTGTCCAAATGCTTTGGGCCGGCATTGACGGGTCGTGTCTCCGTGGCGATCCCGGGAGAAGAGAAGGGCGGCGAGGGGTGCCTCACCGCCCTTGGCGTAGCGATCAGGATTCGGCGCCGTAGACGTCGAACTTGAAGTACTTGTCGTTGATTTCCTTGTATTTTCCGTTCTTGCGGATGGTGTCGATCGCGGCGTTCAGCTTGTTGACCAGATCGGTCTCGCCCTTGCGCACGGCAATGCCGGCGCCCGGTCCGAAGATCTCGACCGGCTGCGGCGAGGGTTGGCCGAGGATCTTGCAGCAGGCGCCGTCCGGCGTATCCAGCCATTGCTGCAACACGACGATGTCGTCCTCGATCGCGTCGAGACGGCCATTGGCGAGGTCGGCCTGCTCCTCGGGGCTGCTCGGATAGCCCTTGATGGTGCTGTCCGTGTAGGTCTTGGAAGCGTAGTTGTAATGCGTGGTCGTGGTGGCGACGCCGATATTCTTGCCGGCGAGGTCTTCCTTGGTCACGCCCTTGAGCGGCGAATCCTTCGGCACGGCGATGGCCGACGGGGTGTTGTAGTATTTGTGGGTGAAGTCGACCTTTTCCTGGCGCTCGGGCGTGATCGACATCGAGGCGACGATGGCGTCGAACTTGCCGGCCTGGAGCGCAGGGATGATGCCGTCCCAGTCCTGCGCGACGAAGGTGCACTTCACCTTCATCTCGTCGCAGAGCGCCTTGGCGATATCGATGTCGAAGCCGACCAACTGGCCGTCCGAGGTCAGGTTGTTGAAGGGCGGGTACGCGCCTTCGGTGCCGATCCTCAGAGTCTTTTCCTGAGCCTGGGCGACGCCGAGTGTCAGCAGCCCGGCCGAAGCGGCAAGCGCGATACGCAGTGCAATACGCATGATAATCCTCTCATATTGTCATGGCCGCTGTCCCGTGCGGCTCTTGTGGGCGGAGCTTCTTTACCGCCCGCTGAGGCGGATACTCCCACTCTTTGCGAGAAAAAAGCAACTGCAAATCAACGGCAAGCGACAATCGGGAAGTGCCGCTGCGTTACTTGGTTCGAGCCACGAGACCTGTGCTGCGCTCGACAAAGTCGGCTATCGATTTGGCGTCGTCGAGGTCGAAAACCGGCAGGTTTTCGCCTTCGATCGTAAAGTCGGCAGCGACCGCGACGATGTTGGGATCGTTGGCGGAAAGCGGCGTCCGGTCCTTGGCTTCGAGCCGCCTTGCCTCGATCTTCTTGTGCGCTTCGCGCTTGTAGCCCTCGACCAGCACGACGTCCGAGGGCGACAGCCGCGCCAGGATGTCGTCCAGCGTGGGTTCGTCCTCGCCCCGCAATTCGTGCATCAGCGCCCAGCGCCGGCCGGAAATGATGGCGACCTCGGTGGCGCCCGCCTGCCGATGGCGAAAGGAGTCAGCGCCCGGCTTGTCGATGTCGAAGTCGTGGTGGGCATGCTTCACCGTTGAAACCGTCCAGCCGCGCGCGACCAACTCGGTGACCAGCTTTTCCGTCAGGGTCGTCTTGCCGGAATTCTTCCAGCCGGTGATGCCGAATACGCGTCTCATGGCCTGAGGCTTTGCAACAGACGCTCCGCCACCGCAAGGTCGTCGGGCGTGTTGATGTTGAAGAACGGATCGATCTTTTGGCCGCCCGCTTCGATCATCGGGAATTCGACCTCGACATGGCCATGGCGCTCCATGAATGCGGAAACCCGCCGGCTGTCCTCGTCGACCAGGAAATGACGCAGGGCGTCGCGCAGGCCGATTGGCCAGAGCGCGAAGGTCGGATGCCACCTGCCGCCCGAACTGGCGACGGCGATCACGCCCGGCCGGTCGCGGGTTGCGGCGGCCAGGCGCTCGACGAGGTCGTCGGGGAAGAATGGCGTGTCGCCGGCGGCGCTCATCAGCCATCGGCAGCTTGTCTGCCCGGCCGCCCATTCGAGGCCGGCGAGGATGCCCGCCAGCGGTCCGGCATGGCCCGGCACCGTGTCCTCGATCACCGGCAGCCCCATGCCGGCAAATCGCGCCGGATCGCCATTCGCGTTGAGCCCGAGCATCCCGACCTGTGGCTTCAATCGCGCGGCGACATGGTCGATCAACCTGGCTTTGCCCAATGAAAGCAGCGGCTTGTCGCCGCCGCCCATTCGACGCGCCTGGCCTCCCGCCAGAATGATGCCCGCAACATTTCTGTCCATCGGCCTATATGCCGTCCGGCGCCATGTCGGGTCCAGCGCTTTCGGCGGCAGGTTGCTGCCTGCCGACGACGCGCTCGCGGTAGAGCGCATAGAGGCCGGAGCCGATGATGATGGCGGCGCCGACGATCATGGGCAGGTCGGGAACATCGCCGAAAATGACGAGGCCGAGCAGGATCGACCACAGCAGGGCGGTGTAGCGGAACGGCGCGATGAAGGAGATGTCGCCCGAGCGCATCGCCATGATGATGAACTGATAGCCGATGAGCACCAGCACCGCCGCGAGCGCCAGAAGCATGGTCGAGCGGCCACTCATCGGCGTCCAGCCGCCCATCGGCGATAAAAGCAGCGCGCCCAGCACGGTCATGGCG
>NZ_RZSB01000290.1:0-6872 GCF_004023285.1 Mesorhizobium sp. M2A.F.Ca.ET.067.02.1.1 | reverse complement strand
GCCCTGCATTGACCCGCACCAACTGACCGAGCTTGAACATCGATGCGATCTCGCCCATAGCGATCACGTTGCCTTCGAGAAAGACCTTCAATTGCAAGACTTTCTCGTGCTTTACGGGGAACGGCTTCTCACCTGCAGCAAGCACGCCGACGATCCCTTTCACCGTGCGCAGGCCTGCCCATGCCTCTGCCTTCGGCTCCACTCTCACGAACATATAGCCAGGCCAAGCGAGCACCGAGACAGGCTTGCGCGCCTCCTTCTTGCGTCCGCTTCGACGCTTGTCGGCCACCTTCATGAACGGCAACCAGTGTTCGACATTGGCATCCGTCAGAAGATTATCCACAGCCATTTCTGAATGAAGTTCGACGCGAAGCACGTACCAGTGCAGCGCCGACTCACTCTGACCCGCTGCGGCGAGCAGGGCTTGAGCCCGACGCGACACCGCAAGTTGCTTGTCCACTTTGGCGTAGCAGCGATCGAGGTTGATCTTCTCCGCATCACTCAGCCGCTTGGTGCCGATCGCCATCATCTTGCTTTCCTCGCCATGCCTTTTCGAATGCTTCCAGCCCGTCCGGTCCGCCAACCGGGAAGTAGGCCACGCGGCCGGGGTCAGGCAGCCAAGGCCAGCCGCGTTGCTGGAAACAGGCCTTCCAGTCGTTCCACAGCGGCATGTCGACGGGTACGGCGACCATCTGGCCTTTCAGCGCATGGCAGCGCTCGCCGAAGCGATAGCCGCGCCCGGCGCGCGCAAGGCCGAACAGCTTGAACAGATACGGCCAGCGCTCCGCGAAAGCAGTCGCATCAGGATTGGTCGGGCCGTCCAGCATGTGGCCCAGCACAAACGCCATCCACACCGGTCCGAAGGGCGGCGCATAGTCGTCGGCCTCGACAGCCGGCGCAGCCTTTGGCGGCAGCTTCTCCCAGCGCTTCTCGGCGAGGTAGACGGCGAAGGTGCAGATCACTGTCCGGCCGCCGACCTTGGCGCTGGCCACGTAATCGCCCATGCGGTCGGCCGCCACCTCGCGCTCCGCCTCGGTCAGTTTGCGCGCCTCGGCCAGCGCCTTCGGCCCGCTGTCGCTGATGTAGCTCGGCCAGTTCGGATGCGCCTTCTTCAGCCAGCGCTCGATTGCCTTTTCTTCCTCTCGCGTGCGCTCTTTCTCGGATTCGTTCTGGTGGGTCGTTCTAAGAGGGTCGTTCTTAGGTGCCGGTTCTGGACCGGCAGGGGGTGCCGGTTCTGGACCGGCAGGGGGTGCCGATATACCGGCAGGGGTGCCGGCCTGCCGGCAGGGGTCATCCGCGTCGGAATCGGCCTCGCGTACGCTGCCCGGATCGGCGTGCTTCGGATCGAGGATGACGCGATAGACATGCGGGCTGTCGCGCCCGTTCTGCTCTTCCTGCACATAGCGCTCGAGATAGCCGGCCTTGACCAACCGCTCGATCGCCTCGAACACGGTTGCGCGTGCGCAGCCCATCTCGTCGGCCATCTTCACCTGGCTCTTGCGACACCAGCCGAGATCGTCGGTGTGGCGCCCGAGCACGCACAGCACCTGCAGGTCGCGCGGTTTCAGCGCCCTGTCGGTCGCCGCGCGCGCCGGGATGATTGAGAGACGCGGCCCGGTCATACGAACATCCCCACCTGCTCGTCATAGCGCTCGCGTGTCTTCGCCGAGCGGCGATAATCTTCGAACGGCGTCTTTCGCCAGATCATTGGCGAGTTCGCCCAGCGCGCCACATCGCGCAGGAGCTGCTCATTCCAATCAAAACGGGGATGCGGCCTGCGCTGCAACGAATTGAGTTTCATGAATGGCTGAACGTGCGGTTCGCCGCCCCAAGCCATCACTTCGCGGATCCGCTCCATGCAAGCCGCAACAGGTTCGTTCCCGATCAGGACATAGACGCGCTTCTGCCGTGGCGAGACGTCGGACAGCATGCGCATGACGCGCTCTACGAAAGGCCGCTCGGCCATGTCGTCATAAGCAAACCGCCACGGGCCACGATTGATCGCCTTCCAACGGGCGTAGACATCATCGTCAAAGGTGCGCGGCTCGAAACCGCTGTTTGCGTCGAGCAGCGGCACGCCGGCAGCGACATAGCGAGAAACGATGTGATCTTGGTATTCAGCCGGAAGAGCCGAGAGATTGTTATCGCAGAGAACCGGCCGCACCGGGAAATCCGGCAACAGCGTGAACGCTTTGCCTTCCATCTTGGGAACGATGCAGAACCAGCAGCCGACCGGGCAACCGCGACTGGCGATTGTTGCCATCGGGTTGTGACGCGAAACGGCGTCTTCGATCGAGCCGCCCATCTCAGCCACATCCGCAAGAAAATGCTTACGGGTGAAGACGCCGGGACCGCCGACACGCACTTTCAGACCGGCAGCCTTATGCCAGCAAGCGCGCTGATAGGCGTCGTTCAATCGCCACGTGAAGGCGACAGAGATGAAGGCTGTATCGCCCTCAATCCATTCCGCTATACCGCCAGACCAGCGGCCAAGATCATAGCCGCTTTTCATCTCTGCGCCTTCAGCCATGCGGCGAAATCGGCGCGCAGCGCTTTCCACGCTTCGGCCGCCCTGCCATCCGTGTTGAGTTCGTTGCGCGACCGAACGCCAAGGATCGAGCGCACGCGCTGCGCCACGCGATCGTCCGTCAGAGGCCGTTCCAGCCCGTGCCGCTCTTCGAGGTAGACCTTGAAGCGCGCGTCCTGGCATTTCAGCGCGCACTCGGTCGCGAAGTTCTTGTTCGCCGCCGGCTCGCCCGCCGCCTGGTTTGCCGTCGGCGCGCCCTTGAGCTTGCGGAGGGTCTGGAACGAATTGTCCAGCAGCCGCAGCAGAAAGCGCACCATGTCCGGCGCGTCGGTGGCGAACGCCATTTCCTCGTTTGTCGCGCCGGGGTCGAAGCGCGCCAGCACGAACAATTCGCCCATGGCGCCGCGTATCTCGATGAAGGCGCCGCTCTGGTCGTGCACGCGTGTCCAGTCGGCCGGCGCGATCGAGTCGAGCGCGGCCCTGATCTCGCGCAGGCGCTTGGCGTCTGGTGAGAGCGTGTGCGCGTTCACGGCTTTGGCCCCTTTCCGGCGATGGCGCGGATGATGATGGTGCGGTCGCGGCGGAACAGGCGCCCGAGCTTGGCAGGCGACAGGTCGGGGCGTGCCGCATGGGCCTGCCGGATGGCCTCGTACCGGGCCGCGACGAGATCGTTCGAAACACCCGGGCCGAGCATGGCGCTGACGCTGATGCCGTAGCGCTCGGCGACGGCGTTCTGGATTGCGGCGACGCTCGGCAGAACCGGTCCGGTTGAGATTACGATGCGCGCCGTCGCCTCGGCCTCTGCGATGATGGTCGCGGCCTGTATTCTGGCATCGGCCAGCGCTTGCGCGGCCAGTTCACGGTCGGCGGCGGCGGCCGCCAGCATCTGGCGCGCCGCGATGATCAGGCCTTGCGCGCTTTCCGGCCGTGGCTTTTCAATGACCTTTGGCTTGGCGCGCGGTTCCTTGATGCCGGCACGCTGCGCCAACAGCCGCGCGCGCAGCTCGGGCGCGTACATGTCGATGCGTGGCAGGTCCCGGTCGAGTTTGCGCAGCGCCGGCTCAGCCATGGTTGCCGCTCCGCTCGATCACGCCAATCAACGTCGAGGTCGCTCCGGACATCGGCATGGTGCCGCCGAGATTGCCGCGATGCCGTGGCTTCGAAAGCGTCTCGGACAGGATATCGAGATACACTTCGCCCTCGCGGAAGGCGGCGCGGCGGCAATAGGTGACGAAGGTCGTGCGCCAGCGCATGAGCGTGAACACAGGCGCGCCAAGCAGCACGGTGGCGCGCGCCGAATCGTCCTCGGCGTCGCGCATCGCCTTGACATAAGGGTCGAGGCTTTCGGTGGAATGCGTCATCTGGAATTGACCCTCATGCGCGCGATCTGGTCGCGTGTTTCACGTTTGTCAGATGGTGTAACCATGTGATCTAGAATGGTTTTTACCGTCGTTCGGCGGCGCGGGTTGCGCGCCAGATAGCGGTAAGGATCGAGCCCGGCATATTCGCAGAGCAGCAGGTAATTGCCGGCCGACAGCGTCTTGCCGTTGATGGCGCGCGACAGCATCGCCCGGTCTGTTTCCGGCCATTTCTCTTCGGCCACGCGCAGCGAGTAGCCGATCTCATCGAGCCGCTGCTGAAACGCGTCGGCGAATTTGTCGAAGCCGATTTCAGCCATGGCGAACACCTCTCGGGAATTCGCCAAAACGACGTTCGTAACCCTCCACAAGCACGGCATGGCAATCGGAAATGGCGCGTTCGCGCAGAAACCACTCCCGAGCCTTCGAGGCATCGCGCGTGGCATATGAGGCCATCGTTGAGCTTGTCCGGGCCAAGCACGCTTCCAGCACATAGGACAGGCGCACAAGGGCGCCGGCTGGAAGCCGTTCGGCTATGACTCGATAATCGGCAACAGCAAAGCGGGGACCAATTTCAGCCATGCTCCTGCCCTCCATGGGTGAGCACCACGCCGAAGTCCGACGGGAAATGACCGAGCACCGCCCAGAGCCGCGCGCGCGGCTCCGGCGTCGGCAGCCGCCCCATCCAGGCCGAATGCATCTGGTTGACGGTGATCCGCGCCAGCTTGCGCAGCCGGGCCTTTTCACGCTCGGCGGCAGTCTGGAATTTCAGGCGCGGCGTGCGCGCATGCGCGGCGACGCAATGGGCGTAGAGGAAGAGCTGCAGCATGGCGGGCGAGAAGGAGGGAACCGGCATTATTCAGCCGCCTCCAAGCCAAGCATGTCGAACATCGTCGGGATGGCGCGCTTGCGCTCCGCCTCCTGGCAGTAGCGCAGGCCGTCGCGGAAGTAGGTCTCGCTGAGCTCCGAAGCCTGCCCGCGGCGTCCTTTCAGGATGGCGCGGTAGGGCACGGTCATCAGCCCGCCGAACGGGTCGTAGATGATGTCGCCGGCATTGGAGTACCGGTCTATCAGCCGATCGACGATGTCGAACTGCAGCGGGCAGACATGCTTCTCCAGGTTGCGGAAGGCCTGCTCGCCATTCAGCGTGCGCATGCGCACCACATCGTGCCACACGCCCGGATCGCCCGAGCGCGGATCGAGCGTCATGTAGGTTTTGGACAGAGCATCACGGGCCGCCAGTTCCTCACCGAGCTGCACATGCTTTTCGAAATCGTAGATCGCGCCCTCGAACGAGCGCTGGAACAGTTCGCGCAGCGGCTTCGGCCCAAGCCGCACCAGCTCGTCGGTAGTCAGCAGCCGGTCGCCCGACGACGGCCAGAAGGCATGCGCGTCGAGCTGCCAGCGCGCCAGCGTGTAGCCGCTGCCCGGCACCTGCGCGCGCCGGTCGCCGTCTTTCCACCTGGTCGTGCCGCCGTCGGCGGTGCTCACCAGCGGCTTGTCATGCACCACGGGCTCGTCGGCATAGCCGCGCGAGAGGTCGCTCTGCGGCCGGCGGAAGAGCAGCACATATTCCGGACAGCCGACGCCCATCTTGGTGGCGTCCTTCATCATCTCGGAATAGGTCAGGCGGTAGGTCTGGTTGTTTTCCTTCACCACATCGGTGACGACGGTGATCATGCCGATGTACTGAAAACCGTGCTTCAGATAGTGGAAGATCGCTTCGGCATGGAAGGGCGAGACCGTTGGCACGCCTTCGCCGGTCACCGAGCCGAACAGCACGCGGTCCTTCACATGGATGCAGGCGAGCCGGCCGGGCTTCAGGATGCGGAGCAGTTCCGGCGTCAGGAAATCCATCTGCGCCCAGAAATGACCGTTGTCGTCGGTGTGGCCGAAATCGTTGTAGCTCGCCGTGTACTCATAGTGGTTGGCGAACGGGATCGAGGTGATGATCTCGCCGATCGACGCATCGGCCGTGCGCCGTGCTTCTAGAACCGCGTCATTGTGAGCGATGCAGAAGTTCTCGCCGCGCTCCTCGCGCCGTGCCACGCCGATCGAGCGCTGCAGCACGTCGTCCAGCGGCAGGCCGTCGAGCCCATAGCGGCGGATGATCTCGGCCATGCGCGCCATCAGCCGCTCATGCTCGGCCCATTTGCCTTCGAGGTTGCGACGCACCTCGCGCTCGGCTTCCGAATAGATGATGTCGATGCGGCATTCGCTCGTTTGGCCGAAGCGCACGATGCGGTGCACCGCCTGGATGAAGTCGTGGAACTTGAAGCCGATCCCGACGAAGATCGCCCAATGGCAATGCTTCTGGAAATTGTTGCCGGCGCCTGACATCTCCGGCTTGGTCGCAAGGTGCCGGAACTTGCCGTTCTTGAAGCCGACCGCGTTCTCCTCATTGGCGTCGATCCATTGCGAGCCGTAGATCGAGCGCACGCCCGGCACCGCCGCCTCGATCGCGCGCCGCTCATCCTCGAGGTCGTGCCAGAGCACGCTATGCGCTTCAGGATCCTGCGCGATCAGCTCCGACATCTTGGCGATGCGCGCGGGCAGGCTGTCGCGCTTGGCGGCACTCGCCTGCGTCACGCCAAGCGCCGTGTTGCGGATAAGCAGCCCCTGTCCGTCGCGGTCGTAACCCGCAGTCGAATGGTCGATGGGCACCTCGTGCCAGTTCACCGTCATCGCCGGCAGCACATAGCCGTCGTCGGAAAAGCCGAGGTCAGACGGCGATTGCAGGAAGACGGCCCAGCTGTGCACCCAGAGCCAGAACTCGTCTTCCTTGTGCGGGAACAGCGTCAGGTCGCCGGCGCTCTCCGAATTGCGCTGGAAGAAGCGCGTCAGCGCCTGGCCGGTGTCCATCACGCCGAGGAAGCCGGCATAGTGGATCAGTTCCTTGGTGCGGTTGGGCGAGGGCGTGGCCGTGGCGACGAACTTGAAGCGCACGCTGCTGAACAGAGGCAGGAACGTCTGGAAAGTTTTTGTGC
>NZ_RZSB01000028.1:0-21384 GCF_004023285.1 Mesorhizobium sp. M2A.F.Ca.ET.067.02.1.1 | reverse complement strand
GTGACCGGTATCGTCGGCGAGTCCGGTTCGGGCAAGTCGACGCTCGGGCGCGCGCTGGTCAGGCTGCTCGAGCCGAGCGCCGGCGCGATCAGCCTCGAGGGGCGCGACATCAGCCATCTTTCGGAGGCTGAGCTCAGGCCGCTGCGCCGCGACCTACAGATGATCTTCCAGGACCCGATGTCGTCGCTCAATCCGCGGCATACGGTCTTCAACATTATCGCGGCGCCCTTGCGGCAAAACGGCCTCGGCGACCGGCTCAAGGAGCGCGTCGCGGAAGCGCTGCAGCGCGTCGGCCTGCCACAGAATTTTGCCAGCCGCTACCGCCACGAGCTGTCGGGCGGGCAACGCCAGCGCGTCGGCATCGCACGGGCGCTGGCGCTGGCGCCGAAATTCGTGTTGGCCGACGAGATCGTCTCCGGCCTCGACGTCTCGACCCAGGCGCAGATCCTGACGCTGCTGGAGAAGCTGGCGGCCGAGATGGGGCTGACGATCGCCTTCATCAGCCACGATCTGTCGGTGATCCGGCGGCTCTGCCAGCAGGTCATCGTCATGCGCGAAGGCAGGATCGTCGAGGCCAGCGCCACGGACGCGCTGTTCGACAATCCGCAGGAGTCCTACACGCGCGACCTGCTCGCCGCCATTCCGCTGCCGGAGATCGATCCGGACTGGCTGCGGCCCAAGGCGCCGGCATGAATTGAGTTTTAAAATCCGCACGCCGACCAGCGGGCATCGGATGTGCGCTAGGACAAGCAGGCTCGCCAATGGAGGGTGACATGAAATACGCAGTCCAGGCAGCGGTCCTCGCGGCCTCCTTGTCCGGCGCAATGGCAGCCGCATCGGCGGATACGATCCCCGGCATGCGCGGGCACGACCATACCGGCATCACCGTGCCCGACATGAAACAGGCCGTCGACTTCTTCACCGATGTCGTCGGCTGCAAGAAGGCGATGTCGTTCGGACCGTTTGCCGACGACAAAGGCACCTTCATGCAGGACCTGCTCGGCGTCGATCCGAAGGCGGTGATCGAGGAGATCACCATGGTCCGCTGCGGCACCGGGTCGAACATCGAATTGTTCAAATACACCGCGCCCGACCAGAAGGATTTGACGCCGAAGAATAGCGATATCGGCGGCTTCCACATCGCCTTCTATGTCGACGACGTCGCCGCCGCGAAGGCTTATCTCGACGGCAAGGGCGTGAAGACCAGACTGGGACCGCTGCCGGTGAAGGAAGGCCCCGCGGCCGGCCAGACCATCCTCTATTTCCAGGCGCCCTGGGGCCTGCAGCTGGAAGCGATCAGCTACCCGCAGGGCATGGCCTATGAGAAGGGGGCGGAGACCGTGTTGTGGAGCCCGAAGGATCCGAGCAAATGACCTAAACCGGCCGCGCCCAAACCATCGTTCAATTATAAAACTTTAAGCTTGAAATAATTGACCCCTGGCGCAATACTGACAGTCGGAACCGCTGGTCCCATCCGGCGGTTCCGGACATCATATAGAGTTCACGCAATTCCGGACGGAAAACCGCTACGCACTTTTCCTGGAATTGCTCTAGAGGAGATCGCAAGACATGAAGGTTGCGGTTCTCGGCGGCGGACCGGCCGGCCTCTACTTTGCCATCTCGCTGAAGCTGCGCGATGCCGCGCATGAGGTGACGGTCTATGAGCGCAACCGCCCGGACGACACGTTCGGGTGGGGCGTGGTGCTGTCGGCCGAGACGCTGGAGAACCTGACCAGGAACGACCCGGTCAGCGCCGTCTGGATCAAGAAACATTTCGCCTATTGGGACGACATCGCGGTGATCCATGACGGCGTGCGCACCGTTTCCTCCGGCCACGGCTTCTGCGGCATCGGCCGCAAGCGGTTGCTGATCCTCCTGCAGCGCCGCGCGCGCGAGCTCGGCATCAAGCTGCAGTTCGAGACCGAGATTTCCGATCCCCGGCCCTTCATGGAAACGCATGACCTGGTGGTTGCTTCGGATGGGCTGAACTCCAAATCCCGCGCCACTTTCGCCGATGTGTTCAAGCCTGACATCGACACACGCAAATGCAAGTTCGTGTGGCTGGGCACGACGCAGAAATTCGACGATGCCTTCACCTTCATCTTCGAGAAGACGGAGCATGGCTGGGTGTGGGCGCATGCCTACCAGTTTGACAGCGAGACGGCGACCTTCATCGTCGAATGCAGCGAGCAGACCTGGAACGCCTTCGGCTTCGGCCAGATGACGCAGCAGGAATCGATCGCGGCCTGCGAACGCATCTTCGCAAAACACCTTGGCGGCCATCCGCTGATGACCAACGCCAACCACATCAGGGGTTCGGCCTGGATCAACTTCCCGCGCGTGCTGTGCGAGCGCTGGTCCTATAAGAACCTGGCGCTGATGGGCGACGCCGCGGCATCGGCGCATTTCTCGATCGGTTCCGGCACCAAACTGGCGCTGGAAAGCGCAGTGGCGCTGGCCGACTATGTCGAAACCGAGCCCAATCTCGAGGCTGCCTTCCGCAAGTATGAGGATGCGCGGCGCACCGAGGTGCTCAAGCTGCAATCGGCGGCGCGCAACTCGCTCGAATGGTTCGAGGAAGTCGAACGATATCTCGGTTTGGATCCAGTTCAGTTCAACTATTCACTGCTCACCCGCTCGCAGCGCATCAGCCATGAGAACCTTCGCCTGCGCGACGCCGAATGGCTGGCGGGCGCCGAGGAGTGGTTCCAGCGCAAGGCCGGCGCCGGCGGTAACATGTTGCGCCGCGCGCCGATGTTCGCGCCGTTCAAGCTGCGCGACATGGCGCTCGCCAACCGCATCGTCGTCTCGCCGATGGCGCAATACAAGGCGGTCGACGGCTGCCCGACCGACTGGCATTTTGCTCACTATGCCGAGCGCGCCAAGGGCGGCGCGGGCCTGCTCTATATCGAGATGACCTGCGTCAGCCCGGAAGGGCGCATCACGCCTGGATGCCCGGGCTTCTACAAGCCGGAGCATGAGGTCGCCTGGAAACGGCTGGTCGATTTCGTCCATGCCGAAACGGAGGCCAAGATTTGCGCCCAGATCGGCCATTCCGGCGCCAAGGGCTCGACCCGCGTCGGCTGGGAAGGAACCGACGTGCCGTTGCCTTCCGGCAACTGGCCGGTGATGGCGCCGTCGGCCGTGGCATGGTCGCCGCAGAACCAGGTGCCGAAGGCGATGGACCGCGCCGACATGGACATGGTCCGCGACCAATTCGTCGCTTCGGCTCAGATGGCCGGGCGTTGCGGCTTCGACATGCTGGAGATCCATGCCGCGCATGGCTATCTGCTGTCGGCCTTCATCACACCGCTGACCAACCGCCGCACCGACGACTATGGCGGCTCGCTGGAAAACCGCATGCGCTACCCGCTGGAGGTTTTCCACGCGGTGCGCGCGGTGTGGCCAGCGGAAAAGCCGATCTCGATGCGCATCTCGGCCAATGACTGGGTCGGCATCGAAGGCGTGACGCCGGCGGACGCCGTCGAGATCGCAAAGCTGCTGCGCAAAGCCGGCGTCGATCTCTGCGACGTCTCGGCCGGACAGACGTCCATCGCCGCCAAACCGGTCTATGGCCGCATGTTCCAGACGCCGTTCTCCGACCGCATCCGCAACGAGGTCGGCATGGCGACGATGGCGGTCGGCAACATCTACGAGCCGGACCATGCCAACTCGATCCTGATGGCCGGCCGCGCCGATCTTGTGGCGCTGGCAAGGCCGCATCTTGCCGATCCCTACTGGACGCTGCATGCGGCGGTGACGCTCGGCGACCGCGGCGTCAAATGGCCCGATCCCTATCTGCCGGGACGCGACCAGATTTACCGGCTGGCGGAGCGCGAAGCGGCAGCGGGGCTGAAGGTATGAGCGCCGCGCGGGCAATCGAGGGCAAGCACGCGCTGGTCACCGGCGGCGGCTCCGGCGTCGGCAAAGCCATCGCGCTGGCGCTGGCGGAAGCCGGCGTGGCCGTCACCATTTGCGGCCGACGTGGAGCGGCGCTGGCCGAGGTAGCGAAGGAAAGCGACCGCATCTTTGCTGTCGCCGCCGATGTTACGAATGAGTCCGAGATGGCAGCCCTCCACGAGAAGGCGGAAGCCGCGCGCGGACCGTTCGACATCGTCGTCGCCAATGCCGGCACGGCCGGCAGCGCGCCGGCGCACAAGACGTCTTTGGCCGACTGGCAGCGCACGCTCGACGTCAACCTCACCGGCGCGTTCCTGACGGTGAAGCCGGCGCTCGCCGGCATGCTCGCGCGGAAGGCAGGCCGTATCGTCTTCGTCGCCTCGACCGCTGGGCTGAAGGGCTACGCCTATGTCGCGCCCTATGTGGCCGCCAAGCATGGCGTCGTCGGGCTGATGCGCGCCTTGGCCGCCGAGACCGCCAAGTCAGGCGTGACGGTCAACGCCGTCTGTCCCGGTTTTGTCGAAACCTACATGCTGGAAGAATCCGTCCAACGCATCGTGGAAAAGACCGGGCGGTCGGCAGCGGAAGCAAGGCAGAGCCTGTCGGCGACGAACCCGCAGGGACGCTTCATCCAGCCGGACGAGGTCGCAGACGCGGTGCTGTGGCTGTGCAGCGATGCGGCGCGATCGATCACCGGACAGGCAATCTCCATTTCCGGAGGCGAGACATGGTAGCGGGACCGACCTCCACCGGGCCGGGCAAGGAGAGGCTGCGGTTGTGGATCAGGCTGCTGCGCGCCTCGCGCACCATCGAGGCGGAGCTGCGCGAGCGGCTGAAAAAGGAATTCGACACCACGCTGCCGCGCTTCGACGTGATGGCGGCGCTCTACCGCGTGCCGGAAGGGATGCTGATGAGCGACCTGTCGCGCTTCCTTCTGGTGTCGAACGGCAATGTGACGGGCATCGTCGACCGGCTGGTTTCGGAAGGGCTGGTGACGCGCGCGCGCCGCAACGGCGACCGCCGCACCTCGATGGTGCGGCTGACCGAGGAAGGCAGCAAAGCTTTCGCGAGGATCGCGGCCGTGCATGAGGGCTGGGTCGGCGAGCTGCTCGGCGGTGTCAGCGAGGAGGAAGCGAAGCGGCTCACCGGCATGCTGAAATCGTTCCGCAGCAATTGGGAGGGACGCGAATGAGCGCCATGGCCAGGCTCAAGCCGAAGCATTTTCTCTGGGAGGTCGAAGGCAAAGTCGCGAAAATCCGTCTCGACCGCCCTGAGCGCAAGAATCCGCTGACCTTCGACAGCTATGCCGAGCTGCGCGACACCTTTCGCGACCTCGTCTATGCCGAGGATGTCGACGCCGTCGTGTTCCTGCCCAATGGCGGCAATTTCTGCTCGGGCGGCGATGTCCACGACATCATCGGACCGCTGGTCAAGATGGACATGAAGCAGTTGCTGGCCTTCACGCGCATGACCGGCGATTTCGTCAAGGCGATGCTGAATTGCGGCAAACCCATCATCTCCGCCGTCGACGGCGTGGCTGTCGGCGCCGGCGCGATCATCGCCATGGCCTCCGACATCCGCATCGCCACCCCGGAAGCAAAGACGGCCTTCCTGTTCACCCGCGTCGGGCTCGCCGGCTGCGACATGGGCGCCTGCGCGATCCTGCCGCGCATCATCGGCCAGGGCCGCGCCGCCGAGCTGCTCTACACCGGCCGCACCATGAGCGCGGCGGAAGGCGAGCGCTGGGGATTCTACAACCGCCTGGTCGACGCGGCAGCGCTCGAGGCCGATGCGCTCGACATGGCGGCGCGCATCGTTTCCGGCCCGACCTTCGCGCATGGCATCACCAAGACGCAGCTCAACCAGGAATGGTCGATGGGCCTCGACCAGGCGATCGAGGCGGAAGCGCAGGCACAGGCGATCTGCATGCAGACCGGCGATTTCGAGCGGGCCTACAAGGCGTTCGTGGCGAAGGAAAAGCCGGTGTTCGAGGGGAATTGAGGATGTTGTCTTCGCTCAAGATGGACATGCTGACGGGACAGCGCCCCCCTCTGTCCTGCCGGACATCTCCCCCACTTGGGGGGAGATCAGCCGTCGCGTCCGCTTTCGCCAGTTTTCAACGTTGCAAGGATGGCGCCGGCGCCCGAGCTGCGAGCGGAGGCGCAAATGCCTGACCGCTCTTTCCTCACCTGGCCCTTCTTCGAAGACCGTCACCGCGAACTCGCCGACCGCCTCGACGCCTGGTGCGCGAAAAACCTCCCCGTCGATCACCACGACGTCGATGCCGCATGCCGCGACCTCGTCGCCAAGCTCGGCCGCGATGGCTGGCTGAAGCCGACGGCGCTCGACCTGGCCAACCCCGGACCGCTCGACGTGCGCACGCTCTGCATCACCCGTGAGACGCTCGCCCGCCACGATGGCCTCGCCGACTTCGCCTTCGCCATGCAGGGCCTGGGCACCGGCGCGATCTCGCTGTTCGGCACGCCGGAGCAGCAGCGCTGGCTGGAAAAGACGCGAGCCGGCGAGGCGATCTCGGCCTTCGCGCTGTCGGAGCCGCGCTCGGGATCGGACGTCGCCAACATGGAAATGACCGCCACGCGCGACGGCGACAAATACATCCTTTCAGGCGAAAAGACCTGGATCTCCAACGGCGGCATCGCCGACCTCTATGTCGTCTTCGCCCGCACCGGGGAGGCGCCCGGCGCCAAGGGGATTTCCGCCTTCGTCGTGCCTGGCGACGCGAAGGGTCTCGACATCGCCGAACGGCTCGAGGTCATTGCCCCTCACCCGCTGGCGCGGCTGTCCTTCGACAATGTCCGCATCCCAACTTCCGCCCTGATCGGCAAGGCCGGCGACGGTTTCCGCATCGCCATGTCGGTGCTCGACGTGTTCCGCTCGACTGTTGGCGCGGCAGCGCTTGGCTTCGCGCGACGCGCGCTGGACGAGAGCGTCAAGCGCGCCGCGGAACGCAAACTCTTCGGTGCGCCGATGGCGGAGTTGCAGATGGTGCAGGGCCACATCGCCGACATGGCGCTCGATGTCGACGCCGCCGCGCTGCTCATCTATCGCGCAGCATGGACCAAGGACATGGGCGCCGCGAGGGTGACGCGCGAGGCGGCCATGGCGAAGCTCTTCGCCACCGACAAGGCGCAGGAGGTAATCGACAAGGCGGTGCAGCTGCATGGCGGCGACGGCGTGCGCAAGGGCCATATCGTCGAGAGCCTCTATCGCGAGATCCGGGCGCTGCGCATCTATGAGGGCGCCTCGGACGTGCAGAAGGTGGTGATCGCCAGACAGGTCATGGGCGCGGCGTGAAACCTTTGCCAACCGCATCTGAAATAGGGGGAGACATGCACACCATCCTGCAGCCTGAGGGCTGGGCCAAACCGGTCGGCTATGCCAATGGCGTGGCCGCGCGTGGCCGGCTTGTCTTTATCGGCGGCCAGGTCGGCTGGAACGCCGAGTGCAAATTCGAGACCGACGACTTCGTCGGCCAGGTGCGCCAGACGCTCGCCAACGTCGTCGCCGTGCTGGCCGAAGCCGGCGGCGAGCCGCGGCACATAACCTCGATGACCTGGTACTTCACCGACAAGGCCGAATATGTCGGCAACCTCAAAGGCATCGGCGAGGCCTATCGCGCCTTGATTGGCCGGCATTTTCCGGCGATGGCGGCCATGCAGGTGGTGGCGCTGGTCGAGGACCGCGCCAAGGTCGAGATCCAGGCGACCGCGGTCATACCTGACTGACTACTGACGCAGCCCGGCCTGCTTCAGGAGCGGCAGAACGCGATCGCAGAAATAGGGCAGTTCCTGCGTGTAGTTGACGAAGGACAAAGCGATGCCCTGATAGCCATGCGCGGCGATGGCGGCCATGTCGGCGGCGATCGTCTCAGGGGTTCCGATCAGCGGGTAGGTGCCGGCGCCGCCGGCGAAACGTTGGCGATAGCGGTCATAGGCGTGCTGGTCGTGCGACTGTGAGAATTCCTTCTTGCCGGCCATGTGGGCATCGACCGCCTCGTGGTCGGCCATGGTGACGGCATAGCGCGTGTAATAGGCCTGCGCCTCTTCCATCGTCGGGCGGCAGACCACATGCGCAACCGTATAGACGCCGACGTTGCGGCCGACTTTGTCGGCACGCTCACCGATGTCGGCGACATGCTTGCCGGCATCGCTCATCTCGGAGAAGGTCGTGAACAGATAATCGCATCGGGCAGCGGCGAAATCGCGGCCGGGGCCGCCGAAAGCGGCATTCATGGTCACCGGGCGCGGCACCTGCAGGCTGGCCGGCCGGCTCACCGCCTCCTTCAGGCGATAGTAGGCGCCCTCGTAGTCGAGCGGCTCGCTCGACGCATAAAGCCGCTCCAGGATCTCGATCCATTCGGCCGCCTGGTCGTACCCCTTCTCGACCAGCGGCGTGCCGAACATGCCGAACTCCTTCGGGTTCCAGCCGCAGACGATGTTCAGCCCCGCGCGGCCCTGACTGATATGGTCGACCGTTGCCAGCGCCTTTGCGGCATAGAGCGGGTGCACGAGCGGCACATGCACGGTCATGAACAGGCCGATCTGCTCGGTCGACGCAGCAAGGGCTGCCGCCCAGGTGAAGGTCTCGAAGGAGAATTCGCGCACCTTGTTGCGGCCGCCGAACCCGCGCCAGCGCGCGATCGGCAGCATGAACTCCAGCCCGGCGCGGTCGGCGATCTGGGCTGCCGTCAGATTGTCCTGCCAGCTTGCCGTCCAGCGCTCCGGCACATCGGTGATGGCAAGGCCGCCATCCGCGTTGGTCGAGAAGACGCCAAGGTTCAGTCTGTTCGGGCCATGCAGGGGATGCGCTTTGATCATCTTGGAAACTCTTGGGCGGAACGCCACACGCTAGGCCGGCGTGAAAATATTTCAAGCCTGAAATAGCTTCGCCTCGTCGTCGTTTGCGGATATGGATTGGGCAACTTGAAAAAGGGGATCGGCATGAACGAGTTCCGCCAGAAATGTATCAGCAGGACCAACCTCGTCGGGCCCTTTGCCGCCATTCCCCATCCGGTCGCCGTCGAGGTGATGGCATCGTCCGGGCTCGATTTCCTCTGCATCGACTGGGAGCATGCGCAGATCTCGCGCGAGACGATCGAGGCCATGGTGCGGGCGGCCGACGTGCATCGCGTGCCGGCCATGGTGCGCGTTCCCGGCCATGCGCCTGAAGCCATTCAAGCGGCGCTGGACAGCGGCGCGCAGGGCGTGCTCGTGCCGCGTGTCTCGACCGCAGAGCAGGCGGCGATGGCCGTCAAGGCATCGCGCTATCCGCCGCTCGGCGAGCGCGGCGTCGGTCCCGGACGCGCTGCCGGCTACGGCTATCGCATTCCCGAATATCTGGCCGCCGCCAATGAGCGGATCGTCGTCGCGGTCCAGGTCGAGACGGCGGAGGGTCTCGCCAACATCGAAGCAATCGCCGCCGTCGACGGCGTCGACCTGATCTTCGTCGGTCCGGGCGATCTCTCGGTGTCGATCGACGCGATCGGACCTGCCGGCGCGGACAAGCTCAATGCGGCGATCAAGAGCATCATCGGCGCGACGCTCGCGCATGGAAGGGCCGCCGGCATCTTCTGCGCCAGCCCGCAGAATGTCGGCCGATGGGGCGCCCTCGGCGCCAGCTTCTTCGTGCTGGCCAGCGACACGATGTTTCTCGGCGCCGGCGCGGCGGCCAATTTTGCCGCCGCGCGCGACGAGCTGGCGTAAAACGGACGCGACCCGCATCCGTTGGGCAGCAGGGGCGCCAAACTTTTTAAGCTTAAAACTTTTGCCTTGAAAAGCGCGGCACTTTGGATAGCATCCTTGAAGGCGGCTGCCACTGCAGGTTTTCCTGTCAGTCCGTCGCCGCCCGGGTGGAAGGGGGTTTCAGTCCTTGTCGTTTGTGTTGCCCCAGTCGTCGTCCAGCGCGCGCTATGCCTTCGATGGCGTGCGCGCCCAGATCCGCGACCTGCACACGGAAAACATCGCCAACCTCGCGGTCCGCGCGCGCGAGCTCGGCGATGTCATCGCGCTCTGGTACGGCGAAGGCGACGTGGTGACGCCGGCCTTCATCCGCGACGCGGCAAAGGCGGCCTTCGACGAGGGCCTGACCTTCTACGTCCCCAACATGCGCGGGCATGGCCCGCTGAATGAAGCGCTGTCGGAATACCAGACGCGCATCCATGGCCGCCCGATCCCGATCGCACGCACCACGGTCACGCCGGGCGGCATGCAGGCGCTTTATCTTGCCCTGGAGCTGCTGGTCGATATCGGCACCAATGTCGTCTATGTCGCGCCGCAATGGCCCAACATCCACAACGCCATCCACCTGATCGGCGGCGAGCCGCGGCCGTTCTCCCTAGATTTCAAGGATGACTGGCGGCTTGATCTCGACCGGCTGTTTTCGACCTGCGACGCGCGCACCCGCGCGATCTTCCTGTCGACGCCGTCCAACCCGACCGGCTGGACCGCGTCGCGCGAGGAGATGCAGGCGCTGCTCGACTTCAGCCGGCGCACCGGCATCTGGATCATCTCCGACGAGGTTTATGGCCGGCTCTATTTCGACGGCGACGTCGCACCCTCGATCCTGCAGATCGCCGAGGACGGCGACCGGGTGCTGTCGGTCAACAGTTTTTCGAAAGCCTGGGCGATGACCGGCTGGCGCATAGGCTGGCTCACGCACTCATCGGGCGTGGCCGACCAGCTCGGCGCCATGACGCAGTACATCAACAGCGGCACCGCCGCGCCGATCCAGGCCGGCGCCGTGGCGGCGATCCGCCAGGGCGAGCCGCTGGTCGAAGACATCAGGCAACGGATCAGGACCGGGCTCGACCTCGCCTATGACCGGCTGGCCCGGATCCCCGGCGTCATCCTGCCCACGAAACCGCGCGGCGGCATGTACGCGTTCTTCGCCATAGAAGGCGAAGCCGATGCGCGACAGGTCTGCGCCAGGATACTAGAGAAGGCGCGCGTTGGGCTGGCGCCCGGTCACCTGTTTGGAAATTCGGCGGCAGCATTCCTGCGCATGTGTGTGTGCCGCGACAGCGGCCAGATAGAAACGGCGCTCGAGCGCATGGTCGCCGCCATGAATTGACGCCCCGCTGGGAGGCGGGACGGCAACAAACCGTGCGGGGCGAGCCCCGCCCGATCGACAACAGAGGGAAGACCCAGAGGGAAAACCAATGAGCTTTACGCGTCGCAATCTGCTTGTTCTGGCCGCCGCCATCGGCATCGCCGCCGGCCCCGCCACCGCCTATGCCGCCGATGTGCTCAATGTAGGCGCCTACCCGACCAATCCGCCTTTCGAATACAAGAACGAGAGCGGCACTTTCGAGGGTTTCGAGGTCGACATCGTCAACGAAGCGGCCAAGCGCATCGGCATGACCACCGATATCGCCGATCTCGGCTTCCAGGCGCTGTTCGCGGCTGTCAGTTCCAACCGCAT
The DNA here is from genome assembly GCF_004023285.1 of Mesorhizobium sp. M2A.F.Ca.ET.067.02.1.1. Lineage (NCBI taxonomy): Bacteria > Pseudomonadati > Pseudomonadota > Alphaproteobacteria > Hyphomicrobiales > Phyllobacteriaceae > Mesorhizobium > Mesorhizobium sp. M2A.F.Ca.ET.067.02.1.1. Next base: position 10,044 of record NZ_RZSB01000028.1, on the reverse strand, counting down.
CGATGTCGCGATCTCCTCGATCACCATCACCCCGGAGCGGTTGAAGACGCTCTCGTTCACCCAGCCCTACTATGATTCCGACATGGGCATCGCCACCAAGACCGACAGCGCGATCAGCAAGGAAGCCGACCTCAAGGGCAAGGTCGTCGGCGTGCTCTCCGGCTCGACCGGCGAGACCTGGGTCAAGGACCATCAGGCAGCCGACGGCTTCAGCGACGTCAAGGGCTACGACACGCAGCAGAACCTGCTGCTCGACCTCAGCGCCGGCCGCGTCGATGCCGCCGTCAGCGACATCCCCGGCATGCAGTATTCGTTCCAGAAGATGAAGGACCTCGTCGTCAAGGAACGCATCAAGACCGGCGAGCAGTACGGCTTGATGATGAGCAAGGACCATCCGCTGCTTAGCAAGCTCAACGACGCGCTGACGGCGATGAAGAAGGACGGCACGCTGGCCGCCATCCACAAGAAGTGGTTCGGCACCGACGCGCCGGCAGATTCCTCGACGGTCAAGGAAATGCCGCTGCCCAAGGCCTGAGCGGCCACCGGCAAGACGAGCGACGTGCCGGCTCCCAAGGCCGGCACGTCTTGTTTGACGCGTGACGTCCCCGGACCACCACGCTTTCGGCCAATCCGACTTCGATAGTCCGGGTCCTGTCAGGGCATCGCATGACGCAACACGGTCCGGGAACGCTCCCATGTCGCTGATCGACACCTTCTTCAATCCCGAGGTCATTGCGTCGAGTTTGCCGGCGCTGCTGCGCGGCTTCCTCAACACGCTGCTGCTGGGGATCATGAGCATCGTCATCGGCATCGCGGTGGGGCTGGCGATCAGCCTGCTGCGGCTCTACGGACCGAAGCCGCTGCGGTGGCTGGCCATCGGCTACACCGACATCTTCCGCGCCCTGCCGGTGCTGGTGGTGCTGATCCTGATCTATTACGCGCTGCCCTTCCTCGGCATCCGCCTGTCGTCCTGGGCATCGGCCGTGACCGCATTCGCCATCATCATGTCGGCCTATTCGGCCGAAGTGTTCCGCTCCGGCATCGAAAGCATTCCGAAGGGCCAGTTCGAGGCGGCGCAGGCGCTCGGCCTCCCCTTCATGCTCACCTTGCGCAAGGTGGTGCTGCCGCAGGCGATCCGCGTGGTCATCCCGCCGATGACCAGCAACTGCGTCTCGATGTTCAAGGATACCTCGCTCGCCTCGACGGTGGCGCTGCCGGAACTTCTGAAGGAAGCGACCAACGCGCAATCGCTCTACGCCAACCCCTCGCCGCTGATCGGGGCCGCGTTGGTCTACCTCATCTTCCTCTGGCCGATGGTGCGCCTCGTCAGCCTGCTCGAGCGCCGCTTCAAGGACGAGAAAGCGCGCTGACCGCCATCGATACCCATCCCCGCCCAAGTCCCTCGCAGGAGCCTGCCCCGTGAACAAGCATCAGACCGACAGCACCAGCGCCGCCTTCCCGGTCGAAAAGATCCGCGCCATGTTTCCCGCCTTGCAGCGGGCCGGCGATTTCATCTTCATGGACAATGCCGCGGGCGCCCAGATCCCGCAAAGCGTGCTCGATGCGGTGACCAACCATCTGGTGTCGCACAATGTGCAGCGCGGCGGCCGCTATGGCCGCAGCGTCACCGTCGACCAGTCGGTCGCGACGGCGCGCGAGAGCGTCGCGCTCCTGATCAACGCCTACAGCCCGTCCGAAATCTGCTTCGGCATGAACGCGACCTCGTTCATCCGCCTAGTCAGCCTCGGCATCGGCCAGATGCTCGCCAAGGACGCGGATGGGGGACGCGACGAGATCATCGTCACCGACATGGATCACGACGCCAACATCGCCACCTGGCTGGCGCTGGAGCCGGCCGGCGCGAAGTTCAAATGGTGGCGCATGCGCGAGGACGGCAATCTGCATGTCGACGATCTCAAGCCGCTGGTGTCGGAGCGCACCCGCCTCGTCGCCTGCACGGTGACGGCGCATTCGATCGGCTCGATCGTCGACGTCGCCTCGGTGGCCAGGATCGCGCATGCGGCGGGCGCCGAAGTGTTCCTCGACTGCGTGCATTACGGACCGCACGGGCTGATGGACGTGCAGGCCTGGGACTGCGATTATCTCGTCTGCTCCGGCTACAAGAATTTCTCGCCGCACATGGGCTTCCTGTGGGGCCGCTTCGACACGCTGAAGCGGCTGCCGACCTTCCGCGAGGACTTCATTCCCGACGAGCCGCCCTACAAGGTCGAGGCCGGCACCTTCATCTACGAGAACGTGTCGGGCATGGACGCGGCGGTGCGCTATCTGGAATCGATCGGCCGCAACTTCCTGCCCGAAAACAACTGCTCGCGCCGCGACAACATCGTCGCCGGCATGAACGCCATCCGCGACTACGAGCTGATGCTGGCGCGCGAGATGATGAGGGTGCTGAAGGATTGCAATGCCACGATCTACGGCGTCGCCGACGAGGCGCGCATTACCGAGCGCGTGCCGACCTTCTGCTTCAACATCGGCAAGCTGTCGCCGCAGCGGATCGTCGAGGAGATGGCTGCCATCCAGATCGGCATCCGCGACGGCCACATGTATGCGCCGCGGCTGATGAAGCGGCTCAACCTGTCGATGGACAGCGGCGCGATCCGCGCCTCGCTGGTGCACTACAACACGGTCGAGGAAGTGCACAAATTCGGCGAGGCGCTGCGGGCGATCATCGCGAAGTTGTCGTGATCCCGACCACCTCCGCGTCGTCATCCACGGGCGAAGCAAGGAGCGAAGCGACGCGCGCAGACCCGAGGATCCATTCCGTGACGTCGATGCGTTGCCACGGTGCAGAACTCTGCTCCGCTGCGTTTGTGACCTGGGTAACTGGATTCTAGGGTCTGCGCGCTGCTTCGCAGCGCTCCGCCCTAGGATGACGACCTCTGGGGTCACCGCCCTCTGGGACAGTGACCTGTGGCCCTAAGCCGCTTTCTTCGCAAGCCTGGCCTTGATGCTGGCGATGTCGGCGCGGGGCGTCGCGGCGAACAGCGTCTTGGTATAGGCATGCTTTGGGTCGGAGAAGACCTCGTCGCGCGGACCGTATTCGACCGCTTCGCCGAAATACATCACCATCACATCGTCGGCGATGTAGCGCACCACCGAGAGGTCGTGGCTGATGAAGACATAGGTCAGCTGGAACTCGTCCTGCAGGTCGGCAAGCAGGTTAAGCACCTGCGCCTGCACTGAAAGGTCAAGCGCCGAGACCGGCTCGTCCAGCACCAGGAGGCTCGGGTTCAGCATCAGCGCGCGGGCAATGGCGATGCGCTGGCGCTGGCCGCCCGAGAACATGTGCGGATAGCGGTTGTAGTGCTCGGGTCCCAAGCCGACCTTCTTCAGCATTTTCATCGCAAGGTCGCGGCGCTCCTCGGCCGGCTTGTCGGTGTTGATGAGGAGCGGCTCGCCAAGCACGTCGCCGATCTTCTGGCGCGGGTTGAGCGAGCCGTAAGGGTTCTGGAACACGATCTGCACCTTGCGGCGCATCTCCTTGGTGAGCCCGTCCTTGGCGATGTCGACCTTGTTGCCGTCGATGAACAGCTCGCCTGACGTGGCCGGATCGATGAGGGTGATGATGCGGGCGAGCGTGGACTTGCCGCAACCGCTCTCGCCGACGATCGCCAGCGTCTTGCCCTTCTCGACGCTGAAGGAAACGCCCTTCACCGCATGCACGGTGCGCGCGCCGCGGAACAGGCCGCCGCCGACATGGTAGTCGCGCTTGATGTCCTTGCCCTCGACGACCTTGGTCATGCGCCGGCTCCTGAAGGCGCGGCCACGAACAGCATGTCCGTGACGGTCGGCAGCCGGTCGCCGACGGCGTTTTCCGGCAGCGCCGAGAGCAGCGCGCGCGTGTAGTTGCTCTTCGGCGATTCAAACAGCGACAGCACGTCGGCCTCTTCCATCTTGCGGCCCTTGTACTGGACGATGACGCGGTCGGCGGTTTCGGCCACCACGCCCATATTGTGAGTAATCATGATCAGGCCCATGCTGTATTTGGCCTGCAGCGAGACCAGCAGATCGAGGATCTGTTTCTGGATGGTGACGTCGAGCGCGGTGGTCGGCTCGTCGGCGATCAGGAGCTTCGGATTGCAGGCGATCGCCATCGCGATCATGACGCGCTGGCACTGGCCGCCCGACATCTGGTGCGGGAAGGAGTTCAGCCGGTCCGCGGGATCCGGGATGCCGACCTGCTTGAAGAGCTCGATGGCGCGTGCCCGGCGCTGGGCCTTGTCCATGCCCATATGGAAGCGCAGCACTTCCTCGACCTGGAAGCCGACGGTGAAGCAGGGATTGAGGCTGGCAACCGGCTCCTGGAAGATCATGGCGACGTCCTTGCCGATGATCTTGCGGCGGTCGGCCGGGCTGATCTTCAACAGGTCGCGGCCGTTGAAATTCATGCGGTCGGCGGCGACGGTCGCCGTCCATGGTAGGAGGCCCATCACGGCCAGCATCGACACCGATTTGCCGGAGCCGGATTCGCCGACGATGGCGAGCACCTCGCGCTCGTCGACATGGAGCGAGACGCCGTCGACGGCGCGGAACGGACCCGACGCGGTCTGGAATTCGACGACGAGGTTCTGGATGTCGAGCAGCGCCATCACGACCTCCTGAGCTTGGGATCAAGCGCATCGCGCAGGCCGTCGCCGATCAGGTTGATGGCAAGCACGGTGATGAGGATGGCGAGGCCGGGGAAGGTGACCACCCACCAGGCGCGCAGGATGAACTCGCGCGCCGAGGCAAGCATGGTGCCCCATTCCGGCGTCGGCGGCTGCGCGCCGAGACCGAGGAAGCCGAGCGCGGCCGCTTCGAGGATGGCGTTGGAGAAGGACAGCGTGCCCTGGACGATCAGCGGCGCCAGGCAGTTGGGCAATATGGTGGCGAGCATCAGCCTGAGATGGCCGGCGCCGGCGACTTTCGCCGCCACGACATATTCTCGGCTCTTCTCAGCCATCACGGCGGCGCGCACCAGGCGGGCGAAATGCGGCTGCAGGACGAGCGCGATCGCCAGCATGGCGTTGAACAGGCCGGGCCCGAGGATCGTCACCAGCACCAGCGCCAGCAGCAGCGACGGGAAGGCCAGGATCAGGTCCATGACGCGCATGATCGCGACGTCGACCCAGCCGCGGAAATAGCCGGCGAGCAGGCCGAGCGTGATGCCGCCAGTGAGCGCCAGCGTGACCACCACCGCGCCGATCAGCAGCGAGAAGCGTGCGCCATAGAGCAGGCGTGAGAGGATGTCGCGGCCGACCGGGTCGGTGCCGAGCAGATATTGCGTCGAGCCGCCGGCCTGCCAGGCGGGCGGCCTGAGGAACGCGGTCTTGTCCTGGATGTCGGGCGCATAGGGCGCGAGCAGCGGCGCGAACAGCGCGGCCAGCACCAGCAGGATGAAGACGAACAGGCCGATGACCGCGCCGCGGTTCACCGAGAAATAGTGCCAGAAGGTCTTGAGGCCGGTGAGGCGGTCCGGACTTCCGGCGGCCATCGGGGCGATTTCGGTCTGGGTCATTTATGCCGCCCTGATGCGCGGGTTGATGACGGCGTAAAGCACGTCGACGATGAGGTTCATCGCCATGACGATGAGCGCGATCAAAAGCAGACCCGACTGCACGACGACATAGTCGCGCTTGAAGATGGAATCGACCATCCATTTGCCGATGCCCGGCCAGGCGAAGATGGTCTCGGTGAGGATGGCGCCGGCCAGCAGCGTGCCGACCTGCAGGCCGATGGTGGTGACGACCGGGATCAGCGCGTTGCGCAGCGCATGCACGCCGATGACGCGCGCCCCCGAAAGGCCTTTGGCGCGGGCGGTGCGGACATAGTCCTCGCCCAGCACCTCGAGCATCGCCGAGCGCGTCTGGCGCGCGATCACCGCCAGCGGAATGGTGCCGAGCACGATCGCCGGCAGGACGAGGTGGCTAAGCGCGGAGCGGAACGCGTCCCACTTGCCGTGGAGCAGGCTGTCGATGGTCATGAAGCCGGTGATCGGCTTGAAGAAAAACTGCAGGCCGATGCGGCCCGAGACCGGCGTCCAGCCGAGATAGCCGGAAAAGAAGATGATGAGCAAAAGGCCCCACCAAAAGATCGGCATCGAATAGCCGACAAGGGCCGTGCCCATCAGCGACTGGTCGAACCATGAGCCGCGCTTGACGGCGGCGAAGATGCCGGCGGGGATGCCGATCACCATGGCGAAGATCATGGCGAAGAAGGAGAGTTCCAGCGTCGCCGGGAAGAGCGTCTTGAACTCCTCGAGCACTGGGCGCTTGGACGAGATGGAAACGCCGAAATCGCCGGTGGCGACCTCACCGACATAGCGCGCATACTGCTCCCAGATCGGCAGATTGTAGCCGAACTGTTGCTTGAGCTCTTCATAGCGGGCGGGGGCGACGCCATGCTCGCCGGCCATGGCCAGGATCGGATCGCCGGGCAGCAGCCGGACAAAGGCGAAGGCACAGATGGTGATACCGACCAAAGTCGGGATCAGGAGGGCGATTTTGTTGAGAAGATATCGGAGCATCGTCAAATGGAGCGGGGCGGCGCTGGAATTAGCGCCGCCCCGTTCGCAATATTATTCGGCCTTGTCAACGCCGTCGAAGCGGTGAATGCCGAGCGGGTCCATCTTAAAGCCGCTGACATTGTTGCGAACGACCGCGTAGACCTGGCTGTGAGCCAGCAGGAAAGCCGGAGCCTGCTTGGCGAAGATCACCTGCGCCTGCTCATAGAGCTTGGTGCGCTCGGCCTGGTCGCTGGTCTTCTTGGCCTTCTGGATCAGGTCCTCGAAGTCCTTGTCGCACCAGCTGGAGTAGTTCGAGACGCCGACGGCGGAGCAGGCGAAGAGAGTGGCGAAGAAGTTGTCCGGATCGCCATTGTCGCCGGTCCAGCCGATCTGGAAGGCGCCCGGACGGTCCTTCTTCTTGCCTTCCTCGCGATACTTCGTCCATTCGTAGTTGACGATGGTCGCCTTGACGCCGACCTTGGCCCAGTCGGCCTGGATCAGCTCGGCGGCGCGTTGGAAGTTCGGGTTATACGGGCGAACGCGGTCGGAAGCCCAGAGCTGGATTTCCTTCAAGCCGGCAGCCTCGAGCACCTTCTTGGCCTCATCCGGATTGTAGGCGTCGGTCTTCACGTCCTTGTCCCACGACCACATGGTCGGCGGGATCAGGTTTTCGGCCGGTGTGGCGCCGGCATCCTGGAACAGCGACTTGATCAGCGCCTCCCGGTCGATCGCCTGGTTGAGCGCGTGGCGCACTTCCGGCTTGTCGAGCGGCGGGATCGTGGTGTTGTAGCTCATATAGCCGATGTTGAGGCCGGCCTGATCCATCAAGGTCACGTCCTTGTTGGCCTTGATGGTGGCGATGTCGGCCGGATTCGGATACGGAGCCACGTCGCACTCGCCGGCCAGCACCTTCTGGATGCGGGCGGTCGCGTCAGGCGTGATGGCGAAGACCAGATCGTCGATCTTTTCCTTGCCCTTGAAATAATCCGGATTGGCCGCATAGCGGATGACGGCGTCGAGCTGGTAGTCGACGAACTGAAACGGACCGGTGCCGATCGGCTTGGTCGAGAAGTCGGCCATCTTGCCGTCCTTCTCGAGCTGATCGGCATATTCCTTCGACACGATCGAGGCGAAGTCCATGCCGAGATTGGCCAGCATCGGCGCGTTCGGCTCGGTCAGCGTCAGCTTGACGGTGAGGTCGTCGACCTTCTCCCACTTGGCGACATATTTCGGCATGTCCATGCCGGTGTAATAGTCCCAGGTGAGGTTCGGCAGATACTTGTCGCCGTTCCACGGGTTCTGCTTGTTGAACTGGCGATCGAAGGAGAAGACGACGTCATCGGCGTTGAGGTCGCGCGTCGGCTTGAAATAATCGGTGGTCTGGAACTTCACACCCGGATGCAGATGGAAAGTGTAGACAAGGCCGTCGTCGGAAATTTCCCATTTGTCGGCAAGACCGGGCTCGATCTCCGTGCCGCCATGCTTGAACTCGACCAGTCGCGAATAGACCGTGCGCGACGAAGCGTCGAAGTCGTTGCCGCCGGTCGTCGTGCCGGGGTCGAAATTGGCCGGCGACGCTTCCGAGCAATAAACGAGCGTCTTGGCACTGGCCATGCCGCTGAGGACGCTTGCAGCCAGCAACGCGGCTGCAAAAGTCATTGTCTTTTTCATTGAGCACTCCCTGATGTTCTCTCAAGCCCCTCTATCAGGCTCGCGAAGGGCGCATATAAGCACCGTTTCTTCGCCTTTGGAACACCTCGTGTGCGTACCCCATGGGAAGCAGGAAAAGAATCTAGATTATGCTCCAATAATAGAAAAAATGAGCATTCTTTTCCGCTCACAACATTATTAACGACGGCATTTTTTTATTGATCGGCTGTCTTGGGGAACGAGCCCGTGAGGCCGCGCCGCCGGACGTCCCGCCTGCCCTCCAGGCATGACGCGGGAGGCCATCGAGGAGCGGATTTCGACGGCAAATCTTTCCCCGCCCTGCCGCTGGGGCAAGGCTTGCACGGCCGCAGATAGAGGCAATACATAGATGATGGGCGGGATTTCCCGGAAAATCCGAACCGGCGTGGAGGACGCTTCTTGCGGAAGCGGGCGCCCATATCGAAGGCGACAGGGAGAGACAGGTGGCAAAAGCAGCCAAGACGACAGGGCCGGCGAAAGCAAAAGCCAAGGCCGCTGAAAGCGATGCGCCCAAGGCTGCCAAGGCTGCCGCCGCGCCGAAGGTGAAGACGGCCGCGAAGGCAGCGCCCGCCAAGGCGGCAAGGCCGGCCGCCGCCAAACCCGCAGCGCCAAAGGCCAAGGCGGCAGCCGCGAAATCCACAGAGCCGGCCACCGCCAAATCTGCCTCGAAGGGCTTGCCGAAGGCGATCACCGAACTCACGGTTGGCCTGCCGGAGAAGCCGTGGTTGAAAAGCTATCCGAAGAACATGCCGGCAGAGATCGGCGCCCTGCCCTACAAGTCCATCGGCGAGTTCCTGGTCGGCGCCTGCAAGCAATTCGCCGGGCAGCCGGCCTTCGTGTGCATGGGCAAGTCAATCACTTATGCGGAGCTCGAGCGGCTGTCGGCCGCGTTCGGCGCCTACCTGCAGGCAAGAGGCCTGGAAAAGGGCGCGCGCGTGGCGCTGATGATGCCGAACGTGCTGCAATATCCGGTGGCGATGATGGCGGTGCTCCGCGCCGGCTACACGGTGGTGAATATCAACCCGCTCTACACGCCGCGCGAACTGGAACATCAGTTGAAGGATTCCGGCGCGCAGGCGATCGTCATCCTGGAAAACTTCGCCGGCACGCTGCAGGCGGTCATCGCCAGGACGCCTGTGAAGCATGTCATCGTCGCATCGATGGGCGACATGCTGGGCGGCCTCAAGGGCGCCATCGTCAACCTCGTCGTGCGGCGGGTGAAGAAGATGGTTCCGGCATGGTCGCTGCCCGGCCACGTCAAGTTCAACGCCGTGCTCAAGACCGGCGCGACCATCGCCTTCAAGCCGCCCACGGTCTCCGGCGACGACATCGCCTTCCTGCAATATACGGGCGGCACCACCGGCGTCTCGAAGGGCGCCGTGCTGCTGCATCGCAACGTGCTTTCGAACGTCGCGCAGAACTCGCTATGGGTGGAGGACGCCTATACGGTGAAGCCCAAGCCGGCGCATCAAAACTTCATCTGCGCGCTGCCGCTCTATCATATCTTCGCGCTGACGGTGAATGCACTGATGGGCATGCAGCAGGGCGCGCAGAACGTGCTGATCCCCAACCCGCGCGACATTCCGGGCTTCGTCAAGGAACTGGCGAAATACCCGATGCACATCTTCCCGGGCCTCAACACCCTGTTCAACGCGCTGCTCAACAATGAGGAGTTCCGCAAGCTGGACTTCAAGCCGCTGATCCTGACGCTGGGCGGCGGCATGGCGGTGCAGAAGGGCGTCGCCGAACGCTGGAAGGCGCTGACCGGCTGCCCGGTGAGCGAAGGTTACGGACTGTCCGAGACGTCGCCGGTGGCGACCGCCAACAAGTTCAGCTCCAGCGACTTCACC
>NZ_RZSB01000289.1:0-6877 GCF_004023285.1 Mesorhizobium sp. M2A.F.Ca.ET.067.02.1.1 | reverse complement strand
CATGTCGGCGGACGAGATGTAGACGATCGCCTCGTCCGACGGCAGGCCGTAGCCATTGCCGAAGCAGAAGATGCGGCTGTGCTCGAGGAAGCGGCCGACGATCGATTTCACCCTGATGTTTTCCGAAAGGCCCGGCACCTGCGGCCTCAGGCAGCAGATGCCGCGCACGACGAGGTCGATCTCGACTCCGGCCCGGCTGGCATCGTAGAGCGCGTCGATGACGATCGGGTCGACCAGCGCGTTCATCTTCATCCATATGCGCGCCGGACGTCCTTCGCGTGCATGGACGACCTCCTCGGCGATGTGCTTCAGGATGCGGTTGCGCAGCGTGAAGGGCGACACAGCAAGGCGCATCTCCTCGGCCGGTTCGGCATAGCCGGTGATGAAGTTGAAAATCTGCGCGACATCGCGCGCGATCGTCGGGTCGGTCGTGAAGAAGGACAGGTCGGTGTAGATGCGGGCGGTGACCGGGTGGTAGTTGCCGGTGCCGAGATGGACATAGTTGCGTAGCCGGCCGTCCTCGCGGCGTACGATGAGCGACATCTTGGCGTGGGTCTTCAGCTCCAGGAAGCCGAACACGACCTGGACGCCGGCGCGTTCGAGGTCGCGCGCCCAGCGGATATTGGCCTCTTCGTCGAAGCGCGCCTTGAGCTCGACCAGCGCGGTCACCGACTTGCCGGCCTCGGCGGCGTCGATCAGCGCGCGCACGATCGGGCTGTCGTTCGACGTGCGGTAGAGCGTCTGCTTGATCGCCACCACCTCCGGGTCGGCGGCGGCCTGGCGCAGGAACTGCACCACCACGTCGAAGGATTCGTAAGGGTGGTGGACGATGATGTCCTTCTCGCGGATGGCGGCCAGGCAGTCGCCGCCATGCTCGCGGATGCGTTCGGGAAAGCGCGGATTGTAGGGGGTGAACTTCAGGTCGTCGCGCGGAATGGCGACGATCTCGGAAATCTGGTTGAGCGCCAGCGGACCGGTGAGCACGCTGATGCGGCTCGCCGAGACGCCGAGCTCGCCGGCGACGAAATCGCGCAATTCCGCCGGCATCAGCGTGTCGAACTCGATACGGATCACCGAACCGCGGCGCCGCCGCTTCAGCGCCGTCTCGAACAGGCGCACGAGGTCTTCCGATTCTTCCTCGACCTCGATATCGCTGTCGCGGATGATGCGGAACGTGCCCGAGCCCTTGACCTCATAGCCGGGGAACAGCTTGCCGATATAGAGGCCGACCGCCTCCTCCAGCGGGATGAAGCGCACATGGCGCTTGCGGTCCGGCAGGCGAATGAAACGCCTGAGCGCAACCGGCAGGCGCAAGAGCGCGCTCATCTCCTCACCGTTCTTGCGATGGCGCAATTGCAAGGCGATGGAAAAGCCGAGATTGGGGATGAAGGGAAACGGGTGCGCCGGGTCGATCGACAGCGGCGTCAGCACCGGGAAGACCTGTTCCTGGAAATGCTCCTCCAGCCAGGTCTTCTCATCCTTGGTCAGCGCGTCGCGGGTGATGCTTTCGATGCCTTCCTTGTTGAGCAGGGCCATCAGCGCCGAGAGGCTCTTCTGCTGGTCCTCCTGCAGGCGCTCGACCTCGCGCAGCAGCTGCTCGAGCTGCTGCTCGGGCGTGCGGCCATCCGGGCTCTTCAACGCGATCCCTTCGCGCACCTGACCGGCAAGGCCGGCAACGCGGACCATGAAGAACTCGTCGAGATTGGCGGCCGAGATCGACAGGAAGCGGACGCGTTCGAGCAGCGGATGATGATCGTTGAGCGACTCTTCCAGCACGCGGCGATTGAACTGAAGCCAGGAGAATTCGCGGTTGACGAAACGGTCGGGATTGCCGCCGTCGGGGCTCGCCGCCTCGACGGTGATGAACTCGCTCTGCACCGGCTTCAGTTCGTTCATGTTTCCCGCTCTTGCCCGCAACCGCCCGAGGGAGCGCCGCATCTTGCCGTCCGGCGACGCCCTAACATCTCTTTGTGACGCATGATCGTCACGGAATCGCTCCGTGCCAGCCTCACGCGCTTAACCGGCTCAACTTATCCTCTGCCAGCCTTTTGCGACAGTTTGATTTCATCGATCTTGCAAACTGGCATGTTATGCTCCAGATGCAGGCGGGTCACACCCACTGGCCGAACCCGATTGGAGACGACGATGGCAGGCGGTAGCATTCCCCATTTCCAGAACGACGCGGGCCATCCGGTCATCGAGATCGGCGTCAAGGAATTCATGTGCACCGGCGCCAACCCGCCTTTCGATCACCCGCACGTGTTCCTCGACATGGGTGACGACAATGAAAAGGTCTGCCCCTACTGCTCGACGCTTTATCGCTATTCGCCGTCGCTGAAGGCGACAGAAACGCAGCCAGCCGGCTGCCTCTATGTCGACCAGGCCGCCTGAGCCGACCATGATTGAAGCACGGTCCCGGCAAGTCGTCATAGCCGGGGCCGGCATCGCCGGATTGACGGCAGCACTTGCCTTCGCTGAGCGCGGCTTGCCGGTCAAATTGTTCGAGCAGGCCAAGCAGCTCCAAGCGGCCGGGTCCGGCCTCCAGCTGGCTCCCAACGCAACCCGCATCCTGCGCCGGCTTGGCGTGCTCGACCGTCTGTTGCCCAACGCGGTCCGGCCCGAAGCGGTGGTGCTGAAGGATGCGAAAAGCCTGCGTGAGCTGGCCCGCGTGCCGCTTGGACAGGCGGCCGAGAAGCGCTGGGGCGCGCCCTATCTGGTGGCGCACCGCGCCGACCTGCAGGCGGCCATGGCGGAGGAAATGGCAGGGCGGTCGGATATCGAGCTCGTTACCGGTGCGCGGGTGACAGGCATCGCCGCCGACCAGCGAAGCGTGACCGCGACGGTAGAGGCCGACGGCAAAACCACGTCGATTGCAGCCGGCCTGCTGGTTGGAGCCGATGGCGTCTGGTCGACGGTTCGCGCGCAGCTTGCGGCCCGGGACTCCGCCTTCGCGAGAAGCCGCTTCTCGGGCCGACTGGCCTGGCGCACCACCGTGGCGGTCGACAGCCCCGCCGGGCAGGCATTTGCCGAGATCGGGGTGGCGGGCTGCGTCACAACCTTCCTGCATCCCGGCTTCCATTTGGTCGCCTATCCCGTGAGCAAGGGCCGCACCGTCAACCTCGCCGCTTTCACCAGAGGCGAACGCATCGCGGAAGGCTGGTCGGGCCATGCCGACCCGGCCATCCTGTCCAATGCCATGCGTGGCACCGCAACGATGCTCGCAAAGCTCATCGCGCTGGCGGGGTCGTGGACGGCGTTTCCAATGCACACTGTCCGGCAACAGCGCTGGGCCGTCCCGCAAGGCATCGCGCTGATCGGCGACGCCGCGCATGCGATGACGCCGTTCGCGGCCCAGGGCGCGGCCATGGGAATCGAGGACGCCTCAGTGCTCGCCAATCTCGTTGCCGATTTTCCCGGCGATCCGGCCCACAGCCTCGCCGTCTGGGAAAATCTCAGGCGGCCGCGCGTCGAAAGGGTGCTCAAACGCGGCGCGTTCAATCGGCTGACCTGGCACGCCTGGGGACCGGTGGCAGTCGCCCGCAATCTGGTGCTGGCGACGCGGCCGCCGGAGAAGCTCGCCACGGACCTGGACTGGCTTTATGGCTGGGAGGAACGGAAGGTGGTGCAGGGGTAGAGCGCCCGAGGACTCGATTCACGGTACTGCGTCAGTTATACAATCCCATCGACCACCAAAGCGATACCGGCAGCGGGTTCCACCATCCCGTGCGAATGCCGGCGACGCGTAATCCCGCCGCCGTCCAGGTGTTGCAGCCGACCAGCGCGTTGAAATGGCCATTGGCTTCGTAGAAACGGTCGTAGGCCGAGTAGCCGGCATCCCCGACGGCCACAGGCTCGCCCTTGCCCTGTCGGAAACTCGCGGTGATGTAGTCCAGCAACGCCGCGAAATGCGCCTCGTCGATGTCGAAGCCGGCGACATCCGGATGCAGCTCCTTGATCGTGCCGGCAATATCGACATGCATCACCGAGGCGTCGAGCGTCAGCGCCTTCAACACCGGCGCGGCCTTCAATTGCGACCACGTTGGCGTCTCCAGATAGAAGGCGCGGCCGCCCCAGCCGAAGACGATGTAGCGTGCATCCGGGGCATCCATCGGCAGACCGGCATCGGCGAGGAAAGCAAACCGCCGACGAACGCCGTCATCCAGAGGGATAGCGATGTCGGTGTGGATCGGGTTCTTCAGCACCAATATGCGCCGTGTCCCCTCGCCTTCGGCCTGCGCCGCGGACCAGAGCGGGCGCGGCACCAGCGCGCCGAGCGCGACGGCAAGAAGCACTGCTCCGACGAGCATTGCCAGATATTGCAGGATTGTTCTCATCGGGCGCGGTACGTCCGGACGAGAAAAATGAAATGCGAAGCTTTCATCGCTATTTCCGAGATTAGCCGAAGCCGTTCGTGACTTCGTCATCCTCGGGCTTGACCCGAGGATCCATGCCGTGACCTGCGATGTAGAGCGCGACGGAGCAGAATTCTGCAAACATCGCAACGCCTTAGCGTCACGGCATGGATCCTAGGGTCTGCGCGCGTCGCTTCGCTCCTTGCTCCGCCCTAGGATGACGAAGGCACGGGCACGAGCCACCTCCCAGGAAACTGTTCCCGCTCAGTGCAGGATCTGCGACAGGAACAGTTTCGTCCGCTCATGGCGCGGATGGTCGAAGAACTCGGCCGGCGTGTTCTGCTCGACGATCTGGCCCTGATCCATGAAGATCACGCGGTTGGCGACCTTGCGGGCGAAGCCCATCTCGTGGGTGACGCACAGCATCGTCATGCCCTCTTCCGCCAGGCCCACCATCGTCTCCAGCACTTCCTTGATCATCTCGGGATCGAGCGCCGAGGTCGGCTCGTCGAACAGCATGATGCGCGGGTTCATGCACAGCGAGCGCGCGATCGCCACACGCTGCTGCTGGCCGCCGGAGAGCTGTCCGGGATATTTGTTGGCCTGTTCGGGGATCTTGACGCGCTTGAGGAAATGCATGGCGATTTCCTCAGCCTGCTTCTTCGGCATCTTGCGCACCCAGATGGGCGCCAGCGTGCAGTTCTCCAGGATGGTCAGATGCGGGAACAGGTTGAAGTGCTGGAACACCATGCCGACCTCGCGGCGCACCTCGTCGATCTTCTTCAGATCGTTGGTGAGTTCCTTGCCGTCGACGATGATCTTGCCCTTCTGATGCTCTTCCAGCCGGTTGATGCAGCGGATCATGGTCGACTTGCCGGAGCCGGACGGACCGCAAATGACGATGCGCTCGCCGCGCATGACCTTGAGGTTGATGTCCTTCAGGACGTGAAACTCGCCATACCATTTGTGCATGCCGACAATGTCGATGGCGACATCCGTGGTCGAGATGTGCATCTTCTTGGCATCGACCTTCAGGTCTTCCGCGCTGACGGCGTTTTCGGTGGACATGGCCAATTCCCCTTATCGTTGTGTTTGATGCATGTCCTAAAATCGCTCCACAGTTTTGGGACATGCCTCAGCGTTTGTAGCCGGTGTCGAGCCGGCGTTCGGTGTACATTGAATAGCGCGACATGCCGAAGCACAGCAGCCAGAAAACAAAGGCGGCAAAGATCAGGCCGGACTTCGGGGTCTGCGGCGTCGCCCAGTTGGGGTCGGCGAAGTTCTGCTTCACCACGCCGAGCAGGTCGAACATCGAGATGATCAGGACCAGGCTGGTGTCCTTGAGCATACCGATGAAGGTATTGACGATGCCTGGGATGACCAGCTTCAGCGCCTGCGGCAGCACGATCAGGCCCATCTTCTGCCAGTAGCCGAGGCCGAGCGAGTCGGCGCCTTCATACTGGCCCTTGGGGATCGCCTGCAGGCCGCCGCGGATCACTTCCGCCATATAGGCGGCGGCAAACAGCGACACGCCGATCAGGGCCCGCAGGTATTTGTCGAAGCTGACGCCTTCCGGCAGGAACAGCGGCAGCATGACGCTGGCGAAGAACAGCACCGTGATCAGCGGAATGCCGCGTACCGTCTCGATGAAGACGACGCATAGCCATTTGATGATCGGCATCTTCGAACGCCGACCGAGCGCCAGCACGATACCCATCGGCAACGACACGGCAATGCCGACGAAGGACAGGCTGAGTGTGACCAGCAGCCCGCCCCAACGCGGGGTCTCGACATGCGGCAGGCCGAACACGCCGCCGACAAGCAGGACGAAGGCGACAACCGGCAGCGCCACGAAGAGCAGAAGCGCGTTCAGTCCCTTGCGCGGCACGCGCGGGATCAGCATCGGCACCAGCAGCGCCACGAACAGGATGGCGACCAGAATCGGTCGCCAGCGCTCCTCGATCGGATAGGTGCCGAACATGAACTGGCCGAACTTGGCGTTGACGAAGGCCCAGCAGGCGCCGGTCCAGCCGTCGGGCTGGATGCCGCCTTGCGAAGCGGTTGTGCACACCGTGCGGTCAGGGCCGGTCCAGACGGCGTTGATGAAGGCCCAGTTGATGATTTGCGGCAAGACCCACACCACGATGGCGATGCCCAGCACCGTGAGGATGGTGTCGCCGACCGAACCGATCAGGTTTTTGCGCACCCAGGCATAGGCGCCGCGTTCGGTAGGCGGCGCCGGCTGCGCCAACGCCATCTCGGTGCGCACCCAGGACATGTCGTGTTCCTGCATGGCCTTACCTCTCCACCAGCGCCATTCTGGCGTTGACGATGTTCATGACGAAGGACGTCACGAGACTCAGCACCAGATAGGCGACCATCATGATGAACACGCCCTCCACCGCCTGCCCGGTCTGGTTCAGCACGGTGCCGGCGGTGGCTGTCAGATCGGGGTAGCCGATGGCAATGGCCAGGGATGAGTTCTTGGTCAGGTTGAGATACTGGCTGGTGAGCGGCGGGGTGAC
>NZ_RZSB01000288.1:0-6910 GCF_004023285.1 Mesorhizobium sp. M2A.F.Ca.ET.067.02.1.1 | reverse complement strand
GGCTCGTCGAGCAGCGCAATGCGTCCGTCAACACGATCCGTTCCTACCGCGACACCTGGCGACTGTTCCTCCGGTTCGTCGCTGACCGCACGAAAATGAAAGTTGCGATGATCTCGCTGACCGATCTGACTGCGGCGCAGGTCGCTGCGTTCCTGAGGCACGCCGAGCACGAACGCGGCGGCACGATCGGCACGCGCAACTGCAGGCTTACCGCAATCCGCAGCTTCTTCAACTTCGTGGCGACCAGGGATCCTGCCTCGATCGCGCAATGCGTTGAAATCCTCCACACCCCGATCAAGCGTATCTGGATCCACCGGAAGTGGCAGCGATCCTTGCCCATCCAGACCAATCGACCCTCGAAGGCATGCGCGATCATGCGCTGCTCTCGTTCCTCTACAACAGCGGGGCGCGAATACAAGAAGCACTCGATATGTGCCCTGCGGCGATCCGGTTCGATAGCCCGAACTGCGTCCGACTTACGGCTAAGGGCCGAAAAGAGCGTATCTGCCCGCTTTGGCCGGAAACCGTGATGTTGTTGAAAAAGCTGTTTGAGCGGCAGCCGCGGGCACCGGACCAGCGGCTGTTCGTCAACCGCTACGGAGAGCCGCTCAGCGCCTCGGGCCTCCGGTTCAAGCTTGCCGCCTATCTGAAGGCGGCGGCTGAAACCATGCCGTCGCTGCAAACGAAGCACGTAACGCCGCACAGCTTCCGCCACGCCACCGCCGTCCACCTCGTATCGGCGGGCGTAGACATCACGGTCATCCGCAGTTGGCTTGGGCATGTGAGCCTCAACGCGACTAATCACTACGCGAAGGCCAATCTGGAGACGAAGCGAAAGGCAATGGAACAGGTCGTGCCGGGGGCGACCGCGCTCATCATCCTGGAACTACGAGCCTGCTCGCCTGGCTCGATACGCTCTGAAATAATGCGAAGGAATCTTGGGCAGGAACACTGACAATCAGCCGATCTGCGCACGTTCCTTCGCATTTTGAGAACCTGATGATTAGTGAAGCGGAAGAAGAATGACGCGACGAATGCCGAGGCGATTTGCGAGGCGGTGACGCGGCCGACGATGCGCTTCGTCCCGGTGAAGAGCGAGGAGCAACAGAGTGTGCTGATACTGCATCGGGTCCACGAACTTTTGATCCGGCAGCGGACAATGCTGGTGAACGCCTTGCGTGGTCACTTGGCGGAGTTCGGCATCGTGACGCGACAGGGCATTGCCGGCGTCCGAATGCGATCTTGTTGGTCGAAGACGATGATCACGATCTCATCCCGCCGATTGCGCGATCCGCACTTCTTCCGCTGATCGGGCAGTTGCGGGAGGTACACGAAAAGGTCAGCGAGATGGATCGCCAGATTCATGCGGGGCATCGCTCGAACGAACTGAGCCGACGCCTTGAGACGATCCCTGGAATGTCCCGATCACTGCCAGCGCGATCGCCGCGACAGTGACAGACGCGTCGCTCTTCACATCCGGTCGACAATTGGCGGCGTGGATAGGCCTCGTGCCACGGCAGAACTCATCGGGTGGCAAGGACCGCCTCGGAAGGATCAGCAAACAAGGTGATCCCTATCTCCGCCGGCTTCTCGTCGTCGGTGCGCATGCGGTACTTCGTTTCAGCCGCAACGGCAAAACGGCGCCGCGCTGGGCCGCCGAGCTTCTGGTGAAGAAGCCGTACAACGTCGTCGCTGTTGCTTTGCCGAACAAGATGGCGCGGGTCGTCTGGGCGTTGATGACGACGGGCAGGCGCTTTGAGGCTACCGTCGCCCTTTGAAAGCTCGCGGAGGATGCAGAAATTGCTGAGGTGCTGATGGTGTGATGGCGAACGGTCGAGCCGGATCGGACAAAACCCGATCAGTGCCGCTTAAAAGCGCGTTGACCTGTCTGGGATCCGATCGGCGGACTACATCAGGGCCAGCGGCATAAACGGGCCGCAATCAAAGGCCGTATACATGCCTGCACCCGACCAATCGTCAGCGCCGAAAAGCCTTGCCACGCGGAGGCCGTCCGTACATGCCACTGGGAATTTCTTTGATTAGAGTCCCGCCCGTTCATGAACCGCCCCAAGATTCTGGACCAGCGGTGTCCGGCTTCTTTCACGGACGTAGGCTGGTTACGCCTTCCAAATTCAGAAACGAGATCGGCACCTGCTTGCCGATCGCGCCATGTGGCGAACCTCATTGTAGGCTCTACGCCAATCCTCCACCTTTTCCCCGGCATCCGCAAGGGTCAGGAACCAATGCTGGTTCAGGCATTGCGCCCGGAAGCGGCCGTTGAATGCTTCGAGAAAGACATTGTCCCGTGGGCTTGCCGGGGCGTGAGAAGTCAGTGGCGCTCAACGAATCGACGTCGAGGATTCGGGACCTAGCGGCAGCGGCACGGTTCTCGGGGACGGGCAAGGTCAGCGGCGACAGTTACGCCGAACGGCTAGACAACAATCCAAGTGAGATGAGTTTCGCCCACACCGCTGGGCTTGACCGGGAAAAGTGTGGCTATCACTTTTGACTTTGAATGAGACCTCCCGAAGAAAAACTTTTCGTTTGGAGGGCAATCTTCAAGAGCACTTATGGCAGCAACGCCGATACAGTGTCAGATTGCGAGTGAATGAATTTGGCAACGTTGTCAGGATCGGTGAGCATCGCAGGGGGAATGCGATCATTGCGAGGTTCTCCCGGGGCATCATAAGGGGGCCGCAGGTTGCTAAATAGCTCAATGGTCGCGGAAAGCTGCTGCGAATACTCAGATTCTTAACAGTGAGTTTGCAATCAAAAGAGGAGGTTTGAATTGGCTATTCGTTTTGAGGGTGTTGATGTGGGTGGAACGTTCACCGATTTGATCTTCTACGACGACACCATAGGTGAAGTCTGGGCTGCCAAGTTCCGAATAGTCTCCTGGCTGGCGTCTCGACGACCGACATGGCTTTCGCATGCCGGAGGGTACGGAGACTGACTGATGGCGTTGCCAGCTGAACGGCACAACGAATCTTAGGAAATACACGACAAGTTGCCTCGTAGAACGTGAAGAGCACCGTGTCATCGGGTCAGCGGAGGAATTCAATGGCCGGACAGATCAAGGAGAGGTCGAGCTGGAGTGCCTATTTGGACCTCCCCGGCATAGAATTTTTCACCGGTCACAATATCTCAAAGCGATATGATCCGCATATGCATTCTAGTTTCGCCATTGGAGCGATCAAGGCTGGCTCCGAGCACTTTTGGTGCAGGGGTGTCGAACACTTTGCGCCACCAGGAACGGTAGAGTTCATTAATCCCGGGGAGGTGCATAAAGGTGGTCCCGGGCCGTCAGGCCGGTGGTGTTATCAGATGATCTACGCAGAGATAGCGACGATTGAAGCTGTTCGGGATGACATCAGGGGGACAAGCGATGCCGCGACCTGGTTCCCTTACACGGTGGTTGGCGATGTCGAACTCGCTGCCTCGATTGCTGCGCTGCCACGTAAGATTGCTGCAGCGGATTCCGCCCTTGAACGCCAGACGCGCATGATGGAGCTGATCGGTGCGATAGTTGTTCGTCACGCCGCAACTCCGCTTCAAATTCGTCCACCTGGGCGAGAGTCGCGAGCGGTGAAGCTAGCGAGACAATATATCGATGAGCACTTCGCCGCCGCTTGCTCGCTGAGTGAACTCAGCAAAATAGCAAGCTTAAGCCCGTTTCACTTTCTAAGAACGTTCCAGCAGACCGTTGGCATGCCGCCGCACGCTTATCTTCGTCATGTGCGGACCATGCGAGCGAAGCAGCTGATGGAAACCGGAATTCCGATCTGCGAAGTTGCCGCCCAAATTGGCTTTGCTGATCAGAGTCACCTCACGCGCCAGTTCACCCGGATCGTTGGAGTGACGCCGGGGGCCTACGTCAGAGCAATCCGGTTCAAGACGAATTCCACAGGTACTGGTACAAGCTCCCCGACGGACTTCACCAGGTAATTTGCGATAGGATTCGGTGATTTCATGACGCGTGGTGGACATTGAAATTGCTAATCCCCCACAACGTGATCGGAGCAGCTTAGATGATAAGTCGCACTGAACAGCCACAGCTTCGCGATCTCGGCGGTCGTTGCTGGCACGAAAAGGCGCAATCGTCACCGCGCACGTCGCGAAGAAATGGTATGGCGTCAGCGTTCCCATCTTTTGCCTAGAGTGGCAGGACAAGCAGCAATTACGCTCTTACGGCCCGGACAGGCACGACGCAAGCTTAGGAGTTCAAATGTTTCTCTGCCAAGGCTACGCTTCACTGAGCTCAAACACACCGCTTGAACCGTTCCGATTTGACCGGCGTGATCCCGGTCGTACTGACGTCAGGATTGATATCGACTATTGCGGCGTGTGCCATTCGGACCTCCACGTCGCGCGGAATGACTGGCAAGACACAACCTACCCAATAGTGCCGGGACACGAAATTGTTGGGCGGGTAACGGAAGTTGGCTCTGGGGTAACAAAGTTCAAAGTCGGCGACTTAGCAGGCGTCGGGACCAGAGTAGATTCCTGCCGAACCTGCAGCAGTTGCCGACGAGGGCTGGAGCAGTTTTGTGAGATCGGGGCCGTCAGCACCTACAATAGCGTTGACAGACACACGGGTAGGAAAACTTACGGCGGATATTCGCAAGCCATCGTTGTAGACGAAAACTTCGTTCTAACACTGCCCGCCAACCTTGATCCGGCCACTGTTGCTCCCCTCCTTTGCGCGGGGATCACCACCTACTCACCCCTTATGCACTGGAAGGTCGGGCCAGGGCAGAAAGTAGGCATAGTTGGTCTCGGAGGTCTTGGTCATATGGCGGTTAAGTTCGCGCACGCACTGGGCGCTGATGTTACGTTATTTACGACATCGCCGGGTAAACGCGACGACGCCAGGCGTTTAGGTGCAGATGAGGTAATCGTTTCGAACAACCTTAGCGAATTTGAAAGTCACAGAGACAGTTTCGACTTCATACTCGATACAGTCGCCGTCGATCACGACGTGAATGCATATGTCAAGCTCTTGAAGCTCGACGGCACCATGACGCAGATTGGCGCGCCGAAAAGCCCCCTCGCCATTGACGCTTTGACGCTCATGAGTCGCAGGCGCAGCTTTGCTGGTTCGCAAGTCGGCGGTATCGCCGAAACGCAGGAGATGCTCCAGTTTTGTGGCAAGCACGGCATCGCTGCAGATGTCGAGATTATTGCAATTCAGCAAATCGAACATGCCTTTAAGCGAATGTTAAAGAGCGATGTGAAATATCGTTTTGTTATCGACATGAAGTCTCTGAAATAATCGCTCTCACGCCCGCAGTATCACCAGCGGACTGGCCGGCCTCTTCCGAAATGAAGGCGACGGGCATTTTCGCCGGCAGAACAACCTGGCAACGCTCGCACCGGAGTTTCGCCATGACAACTTGACCATGAAACTATGTCCGGGATAACAGGTAGACCGGAATGTGATCGTCGAGTTTGCGACCATGATATAGGCGAGCAATCTCTGTCCTGACTTGCCGCGTTTGATCGGCAGGGCCGGTATCTCACCCGCTACCGTCGTATCGCAATGCCTGCAGATCATCCGCCTGGTCGACGTCGGGCTCGCCGCCGGCCATCTGCTTGCGCGCTTCAATCTCGGGCCTGGTGAGAAACTGAAGCTGTCGCTTGTCGCATCGCTTGCTCGGGATCGCGAGCACGCGTTGAATCTGGGCGCTATGGGTCGGCTCCTCGAACGACGCATATCTGAAGAAAAGACCGAATGGCAGTGAGGCGGAGATTCCGGGTCCTCACTGAGGCGGATCGCAGTGTCTCGAGGTCCTCCAGGAATGCGCCGATGAAAGGCGCGTCCAAATCCCGCAGTGTCAACCGCGACGGAGACCTGCCAAGGCGTGTCTGCGCGAATGCAAACAGGAGCCGGAAGGTGTCGCGATAGGAGGCGATGGTGTTCGAGCTTACGCCTCGATGTCGCATGAGCCGATCGGTGAACCACCGCTCGATCAGCACGGCCAGATCTTTCGAGGCACTCATGAACGAACCTCCCACCGCTCATCCAGCAGTCGCGCGGCATGGGTCATTAGCTCCGGCGCGGCGGATAGATACCAGTAGGTGTCGCGAACATTGGCGTGGCCGAGAAAGGTCGAGAGGACCGGCAGTTCCCGCTCGACATCTTCGCCCGCGCGATACCAGTTGGTCAGGGCCTGGACGGCGAAATGGTGACGAAGATCGTGAACCCGCGGACCATTGCGCTGCCCCCGCTGCCGCAGGCCGATCTACGCGACAGCTGCCAGAACACCCGGTGCACGTATTGGTGCAGCAATCTGCCGTCCTGCTCGGCGACAAAGAAATAGGGGCTACAAGGCGCGACGAGATGCGCGTCGCGTCGCGCGGCATAGTCCGACAGCACGGCGACCGTCGTGGCATGGAGCGGGACCAGCCGCGACTTGCCGAACTTCGTCTCTCGAATGGTGAGGATACCTTGGTCCAGATCGACGTCGTCCCGGCGCAGGTCGAGCGCTTCGAAATGGCGTAGCCCGGCGACCGCTATCAATCCGAACAGACAATGATATGTCCAGCGACGCAGGGCGTTGGCCGGCGGCAGCGACAGTGCCGCCGCCAAAAGCGCCGTGATCTCAGCATCGGTATAGATGTAGGGCTTGGCCCGCCGCGCCGGCGACACAGCGTCTTGAGGTGGCACTTCCGTCAGGGGATCGAAATGAGCGAGGTGCTGAGCGAAGCAGCGCACATCGGTCAGGCGGATGGACCAACTCGGTTGTCGGCCGATCAACGTCACCCACTTCATCGCCAGCGCCGTGGTGACGGTCTCGGCGCCGCGAGCCTCCATAAAGGTGACGAAATCCGACAACCGTCGAGCGGGGCCATGATACTTGTATCCCAATCCCTGGCGCATGCCCACATAGCGCTCGAGCGCTGTTCGAAG
>NZ_RZSB01000287.1:0-6911 GCF_004023285.1 Mesorhizobium sp. M2A.F.Ca.ET.067.02.1.1 | reverse complement strand
GGCGGTGATCTCCGGCGGCGCGTTCCCCGCCTTGATCGCGAGCGCGTCGGCGAGCCGGCCGATATGGCGGGCGAGCGCCTCGAACTCCGGCCGGGCCTGGTCGATCTCCGGTCTGGCGGCCGATGGCGCGCCAAGCGTGCCCTGCGGGAATTCCCCGGTCAGGCCGCCGGCGCGGGCGCTCAGCGCGTCCGCCGCCGCCTTGAAAGCCGCTGGTTCATAGGCGCGCTTGCCGTCGAACATTTCGGCGATCGCCCTGGCGGCGGCCGCCATCTCCTTCATCGAGGCCTGGCGAGCGGCCACGATGGTGTCGCCGGGCCCCGCGGCCAGCGACGGAGCAAGGATCAACGGGCGGGCGAGCGCCAGCAAAACCGCCCTCAGAATGATGCGAGACCTCATGCCTTAACGTCGACGATGCCCATCATGCCGAGCTGCTCATGCTCCCGAATGTGGCAGTGGTACATGCGCGCGCCCGGCCGCTCCTGGCGCGTGAGCCGTCTCGCCGCGCGCCACGTTGACCGTGTCCTTCCACGCCAGATAGGGCGGTTTGGCGATCGTGCCGTCGCGTTCGTGCTCGACAACCTGGAACTGCGTGCCGTGGATATGGAACGGATGATCCATGTCGGCCGGGTTGACGATTTCCCAAAGCTCGGTATCGCCGCCCTGGGCAACGGTGTCGACACGCCCCATATCGAACGCCTTGCCGTTCGTCATGGCCTCGGTGAGGAAGAGGCGGCGGCTGACCGTGGGAGCCCCAAGCGGCGCGATCGGCCTCAGCCGTCCGGGCAGCGGCGGCATTGCCTCGGCTGGCGTTTCGGAAACATCGACCGTCAGCATCTTTTTCTCCTGGATCGCGATTGGGAAGGACGCCGCCGGGACGATCCTTTGCGAACGCTACGGGTTCCAGTAACTGGAAGGTCAAGAGGGATATTCGCGGGCGGAAGCTGCCCCGACCGCAGTGACTTTTTTTGGGTGTTTTTGTCCGGATGGCGCAAAAAGCGATCCTGGGCCGCCGGCCGATCGGCTGGTCCACAACATTTCCGGCCTGCCTGTATCGAGGTTTGCCGAATAGTCGCATTTTGACCCCAATCGGCCTCTAGCCGGCTGAAGATGTCGCGGTTCCGTTGTTCACGGTTTCTTGACAGAGGCCGGAAAAACGGGCAGCAAAGCGGGTGAGGGAGAGCATTTTTACCGTGGCGAAGACCATGGAGGGCTCTTTTTTCGTGTGGACCGTCGCCAAATCGGCGATTGGTGGAGGGATTGGTTAACCATCTTTGTCCATCTTTTGAATCAATCGGCAACAGACGCGTGAAGGTGCAGGGGGCACCGGCGAACTGTGATCGTGACGGGTGCCAGGTGCGAAAACCGGCATGCCGATTGAGAGTGGTCGTATGGCGTTTTTGCGTTTGAAAAACCGGGGTGACGCTCCTAATGGGGAGGTAACTTCGAAAAAGTCTGGTCATCGTTGGGTCCTGGTGCCTGCTGTCGGCGCCGCCCTCGCTTTATGGTCCGCCGCCACCTTGGCGGGGCTCTATTCGGTGAGCACCTCGCTGACCGCCGCTTCCAACGGATTGCCGCAAGGCATGCGCACCATCGCCCTTGGCGACCAGCGCCGGCAGATCGCCAATACCTGGGCGCCGCATCTTGGCGTCAATGGCGGCTACAAGGCGGCCTCACTCACCGGCGGCTGCGATGCCGGCTGCTTCAGCCTTGCGACAAGCTTCAGCCATAACGGGCAAGCCGTTGAAAAACTGAAGAATAATGGCCGTGACGGCAAAATGGCGCGGCTCAAGCTGCCGTCGCCCGACAGCGTGGCGCATGAAAAGGTCGTGGTGGTGGCTTCGGCCGCCGGAGCCGCCGACCGCTTCGATGGCGTTGTGAAGCGCGCGGCGCTTTCGCCGCAGAAGCTTGCCGACGCCTTTGCCCGTGCCGAGAAGGCGCCGTTCCTGCTGGCCAGCCTGCCTTCGGCAAGCCGCTTCGGCGGCGCACAGCCGGACGCCCCGATCGAAGCGCGCTTCGGTTTGCAGCCGGCCGAGACCCCAGGCGCTTCCGAACTGGCGCTGGCGCTTGCCAACGTCGCGCCCGAGGATACGGCGGATGTTCCGACCGCCGTCGCGCTGCAAAACAGCGACGCGCCCGATGTCGCCGGCCCCGATGCTGCTAACAATGCGGACAATGGCCAGGACGGCGCCTATCAGATCGCCTCGCTGCCGCCGCAGGACGATTTGCCCGATGCCATTGCCGTGCCCGGCCTTCGCCCCCGCACCTCGCTGGAGCGCGCCACAGAAGCGCCCGAACAGAACGCGGCCAAGCCGCAGAAGCCGGAGGCCGTGAAGCCGCAGGCCGCCAAGGCCAAGCCGCAGCCGACCACGGCCGACACCGCGCAAAGCGCGCCGACGGCGGTTTCACCGAGAAGCGGCGACCAGGCCCTGCCCGGCGTGGCGAATTCGAAGCCGATAGTGGCCGACACCAAGCCCGGCAAGCGCAAGGCGCAGGCGTCGGAGATGCTCGCCTATGCCAAGCCGGACACGCCGGAGCGCGGCAACCTTGGTGGCGCCTTCCGCAGCCTGTTCAACGGCCCCTCGACGGGCAATGGCGTCGCCGTCTACGATATTTCGGCGAGGACCGTTTACATGCCTGACGGTTCGAAGCTGGAGGCGCATTCGGGCTACGGCTCGATGGTCGACCAGCCGCGCTTCGTCAACCGCAAGAATGTCGGACCGACGCCGCCCGACACTTACAATCTGACGATGCGCGAATCGCGCTTCCACGGCGTCGAGGCGATCCGGCTGACGCCGACCAGCGGTAAGAACAAATATGGCCGCGACGGCCTGCTCGCACACACCTACATGCTGCGCGGCGGCCGCGCCGAATCCAATGGCTGCCTCGTTTTCAAGGACTACCAGCGCTTCCTGTCCGCCTACAAGAAAGGCAAGATCAAACGCCTTGTCGTGGTGCCGCGCCTGACAAGGTCCCCGACCCAGGTCGCCCAGGAAGGCCGCCAGGGTTAAGCCTGCACCCGCCGGCGAACGTGTCGCCGGCATTTGTCAGTCCCCACTTGCCGGTCCGAAGGGCCTCGCGCCAAAAATCCACCGTCGCGGCTTGCGGCCATGACGGCAACCTCACCTGGGCAGCGATAACGACCCTTCCCAGGATGTACATATGGCGCAGCCCGGGCTTGCGGCAAGCCCCTGGGCATGGCGTATCAACGCTGCTCCGAAAAAAGAAAGCGGAGCACGGAATGCGGATCTTGTTATCGACTTACGGCTCGCGCGGCGACGTCGAGCCTTTGGCGGCGCTGGGCGCGGCCTTGCAGGCGCATGGCGTCAATGCCCGGGCGAGCGCGCCGGGCGACGCGGAGTTTGCGGCGCTGGCCGCTCGCGCCGGCGTGGCTTTTGCGCCGGCCTTCGCGCCGGTGCGCGAATGGGCGAAGGAAATGGTCAACCGGTCGCGATCGGCGTCGCCCGAGGACCGGGCCAGGCTCATCTCCGGCCAGGCGGCCGAGATCGCCGCCAGGCAATATGAGGCGCTGAGCGCGGCCGCCGAAGGCTGCGACGCGGTGGTGGCGTTCGGCCTTTTCCCATCCTGCGCCGCCGCGCGGCTGGTCGCGGAACAACGCGGCATGCGCTACGTGCTCGGCACGTTCTGCCCCATCTGGCTGCCGTCGCAGCACAACCGGCCGCACGAATATCCTGGACATCCGCTGCCGGCCGGCGTGACCGACAACCGGCTGCTGTGGGAGACAGACATCCGGACCAAGAACGCGCTCTTCGGCGAGGCGATCAACGGCCGGCGCGCATCGCTCGGATTGCCGCCGGTGCAGAATGTCCGGGACTATGTCTACGGCAATCCCGTCCTGCTCGCCTGCGACCCGGTGCTGGGGCCATGGCTGCCCTCGGACCTGATCGACGCCGTGCAGACCGGCGCCTGCATCCTGCCGGACGAACGACCCCTCCCCGATCGGCTCGACGCGTTCCTCGATGCCGGCCCGCCGCCGGTCTATGTGGGCTTCGGCTCGATCTCGGTCGCCAGCGAAACCGGCCGCGCGGCCATCGAGGCGATCCGCGCCAGGGGCCTTCGCGCGGTGCTCGCACAGGGCTGGGCCGGGCTCGGTCTTATCGATGATCGCGACGACTGCTTCGAAGTGGGCGAGGTCAACCAGCAGGCGCTGTTCGGCCGCGTCGCCGCGGTCATCCATCACGGCGGCGCCGGCACCACGGTCGCCGCCGCGCGGGCGGGAGCGCCGCAGGTGGTCGTGCCGCAGATCGGCGACCAGCCTTACTGGGCCAAGCGCGTGGCCGAGCTGGGCATCGGGGCTGCGCATGGCGGCGCGGTGCCGACGACGGAGTCATTGCCCGCGGCCTTGGACGTGGCGCTGGCGCCAAAGGTCAGGATTCGCGCTCGAGAAGTGGCCAGCGAGATCCGCGCCGACGGCGCCGAAGCCGCAGCCAAGTGGCTGATCGAGTGGTTGGGCCAGTAGTGATCTTACTGCTTCAACTCCGCCAGCCCCCTTTGGAACGGCGCTGGCGAGATCTGGATCGGGCCGGAAAAGGGCTGATCCATTTCCCTGATCAAATAGATGCCGTGGCGACCAGCGCCGCCGACATGACGAACCTGCCGATCACGATGGTGTTGCGCGGCGCCCGGAAGCCGAAGCGTGCTTGCCAAGCGGGCGCGCGAAGACGCCATAGGCGGGGGCTACATCACGAACCCGCTTCCAATACCAGGCGAAGGCGCTATCTATGGCGCGGGGGCGGCTCCCAACCATTTCACGAGGCAATCCATGACAATTCGCGCTGTCGTCTGGGGCGAGAACATCCATGAGCGGACCAATGAGGTGGTGGCCTCCATCTATCCGGAAGGCATGCATGCGACCATCGCCAAGGCGCTGAATGCGGACAAGGCGATCTCCGCCTCGACCGCGACGCTGGAGCAGCCGGAGCACGGCCTGCCGGAATCCCGCCTCGCCGAGACCGACGTGCTTGTCTGGTGGGGCCACAAGGACCATGGCGCCGTCGCCGACGAGGTGGTCGAGCGCGTTGCAAAGCGCGTCTGGGAAGGAATGGGCCTGATCGTGCTGCATTCCGGCCATTTCTCCAAGATCTTCAAGCGGCTGATGGGCACGCCCTGCACGCTGAAATGGCGCGAGGCCGGCGAGCGCGAGCGGCTCTGGGTGACCAGCCCCAGGCACCCGATTGCCGAAGGCCTGGGCGAGTTCTTCGAACTCGAGAACGAGGAGATGTATGGCGAGCAGTTCGCCGTGCCGGAGGCGCTGGAAACCGTCTTCATCTCCTGGTTCCAGGGCGGCGAGGTGTTCCGCTCGGGCCTCACCTACCGGCGCGGCGCCGGCAATGTCTTCTACTTCCGGCCCGGGCACGAGACCTATCCGACCTACCACGACGCCACCGTGCAGAAGGTGCTGCGCAACGCGGTGAAGTGGGCGCACAACCCGCAAGGATCCGAGCCCGCCATTCTCGATGCGCCGAACGTGCCGGTCGAGAAGGCGCTGGAGCCGATCGTCGAGCGCGGCGGCAAGCTGCACGCGCATGGCGAGGCCGGCTTCCGCTAGAAAACATTTCCCTCTGTGCTTGGGATTGCGCGGAAACAGCGCCTGGGCCACATTCGCCTGGCGCGATTGAATCGAACCAAATCGCTCGGAGGAGCATAAATGCGGCTTTTGATACTCGGAACCGGCTGGATGGCGCAGGAACATGCCCGCCGCTTCGGCGCCATCGAGGGCGTCGACATCGTCGGCGCGGTTGACGTCGATGCGGCTCGCGTCGGCGAGTACGCCGACGCCTACAAGATCCCGAAGCGCTTCACCTCGCTTGAGGCGGCGCTCGATTGGGGCGATTTCGACGCGGTCGCCAATGTCACGCCCGACCGCATCCATCATCCAACCACCATGGCGCTGGTAGCCGCCGGCAAGCCGGTGCTGTGCGAGAAGCCGCTGGCCGAGAATTTCGGCAAGGCCAACGAGATGGCCGATGCGGCGGAGGTCGCCGGCATCGTCAACATGGTCAACCTCACCTACCGCAATGTGCCCGCGTTGCAGAAGGCCCGCCAGATGGTGCAGGCCGGCGAGATCGGCACGGTGCGCCATGTCGAGGCGTCCTATCTGCAGAGCTGGCTGGTGTCGAAATTCTGGGGCGACTGGCGCACCGATCCGAAATGGCTGTGGCGCCTGTCGCGCGGCCACGGCTCGAACGGCGTGCTGGGCGATGTCGGCATCCATATCCTCGATTTCGCCAGCTATGGCGCCGCGCTCGACATCGACCATGTCTTCTGCCGGCTGCGCGCCTTCGACAAGGCGCCGGGCAACCGTATCGGCGAGTACCAGCTCGACGCCAATGACAGCTTCGCCATGACGCTCGACTTCTCCAACGGCGCCTTCGGCGTGGTGCATGCCAGCCGCTGGGCCACCGGCCATATCAACGAACTGCGCCTGCGCATCCATGGCGACAAGGGCGCCGTCGAGGTCGTGCACAATCTCGACGGCTCGATGCTGAGGGCTTGTATCGGCGGCAATGTCGAGAACGCCAAATGGGAGGAACTCGACGCAGGCTCCGTGCCGACCAACTACCAGCGCTTCGTCGAAGCGGTGAAGAGCGGCGTGCAGACCGAACCGACCTTCCGCCACGCGGCTGGCCTGCAGAAGGTGCTGGACCTCGCCGTGGTGTCGGATGAGAAGCGGGCGGAGTCGAGGGCCGACGCGGATATGCAGTGAGGGCGTTTCCTCGCCCCGCCAAAGGCGGGGAGAGGTGTCCGCGAAGCGGACGGAGAGGGGCCTTCGTAGGGCGCTCCCCTCTCCGTCTCGGCTTCGCCGAGCCACCTCTCCCCACTTCGTGGGGCGAGGAACGGGTCACGCTCCGCGATAAATCCCCACAGCCGCCGCTACCAGCGCCGCATTGCTT
>NZ_RZSB01000286.1:0-6933 GCF_004023285.1 Mesorhizobium sp. M2A.F.Ca.ET.067.02.1.1 | reverse complement strand
GGGGGAAATGAGCGCGATATCCTGCTGCTTGAGCTCGGCCTTGAGGTAGCCGCGCGGATCGGCGGCAATCTTGGCGAAATCGTCGCCTGGTCTTGCGCCGAGGCCGAAGCGGTGGAGCGCGACAAGCGCCGGATCGGGCGGCGTTGCATTTGATGCGGGTAAGGCCAATCCGGCCTCCATCTCGCCGGCCGGCGCTCGCCGCGTCGGCCGGCCTGTCCTCGTCATCGGATGGTTCACGACGCCGGCCGCAGCACCGGCGGCGCGAGGCGGCTCTTACCAGCGGCGCCAGTGATGCCAGCGATGGTAAGGATGCCAGACCGGACCGACATAGACGCGCGGTCCGCCCCAGTAATAATAGCCGGGATAGACAACGCGGCGATTGGGCACGCAGTGACCCCAGTAGTTGGGATGCCAGCCCGGCCCGCAACCCCAGGCGACATGCTCGATCATTCCCGGCGCGGCGGGCGCAACCGCGCGATCGGCATGGCCGAAGCCGCGCTTGCCGCGGCCGTGCCGCCGATGGCGAGCGCGGCGGCGAGCGAATATTTCGTCAGACTGTTCATGGGGTACTCCCGAAGTTCCGAGGTTGAAGAGAACCTGCCGGCATCGACTGACGGCAGGCCTGTCCCTCTTTCCCTTGAACGGAGCACACCCACCCTCTCCGTCGCCGCCTATGGCGATTTTTTTGCGGGCGGCGTCTGCCGGCCGGCACGCCGAAGCAGTGCGTCCGCCAGCAGCTGGCGGTCTTCCGGCGAGCCCGATGCGGCGAATTCGACGATGCGCTGTTCCAGCCGCGCCCGCACGGTGACATCGGCGTTGCGCGCGCGCTCCAGGGCGGCGGCAAGCGCGTTGCTGTCGAGGGTAGGCTGCTGCAGCAGGTTCGCCGCCTCGCGCCTTGCGGCCTGTCCATCAAGGATCACGTCGCGGGACTCTCGGCGCACCTCGCGGAGCGCCTGGCGGAAAATCTTGCGGTCGGCGGCGGGCAGCCGGCCGCCTGCCGATTCCAGCGAAAAGCCCGGATTGGATTTGCCGATCAGCCAGCCCGCCCCGCCGGCCACCGCGCCGATCAGAAAGACGTTGAGCACCAGGGATGCCGCGACAAGACGGGGGTTCATAGGTCCTCCTCCGCCTGGTCGGCATCGGGCCCGGCGTCGCCGAACGACGTCGCGTTGGCGTCCATCACATAATGGTCGGACTGGATATCCGGGCTGACGACGGTCACCAGCGCCAGCCCTGCCACGGCGCCAGCGAGCCCGACGGCCGCAAGCCCGAAGCCCAGCCACCAGAACCGACGGCGCCGCTCCTGCCTAACCTCGGACGTTGCCCGGGCGACGATGGCGCGATGCAGCGCCGAGCTGGGCGCCTCGACCCGATGCCGGTCGAGCATGGCGTCGAGCCTGCCGGCGCGCGCCAGGATGACGCGGCCTTGCTCGGTCTCGGCAAACAGTGTCGCGGCGGCCTGATCGGCCCGCAGCCAGCGGTGCAACGCGCCGCCATAGGCGTCAGCCAGCGCGGCGAAGCGCCCGGCATCCATCGGCCCGCTTGTGGTTTTCTCAGCCATATCGTTCCCCCTTCCACCGTTTTGACGTGGCCCCCCACGCCCTCATCCGCGAAGCCGGCAACTCCCTTGCTTTCTCAGTCATCGCCATCATCTCCGATAAGCATCGCCTGCAGGGCGCGGCGACCCCGCGCGAGCAGGCTTTCCAGCGCATCGACGCTGACCTGCATGGCGCCGGCGGCCTCGATGTTGGACAGCTCCTGATAATAGACCAGCGATCGCCTCGCGCTGGCGCGGCGCGAGGCGCTGCAGCGCCTGGTTGACCCTGCGCTCTTCGTCGCCCGGCATGGCATCGGGAAGCGGTGCGTCATCGGCCACCTCCGGCAGCTCGTCCGTTACCCATTCGCGCCGGCGCCGCAGCCGGTCGTAGCAGAGGTTGAGCGCGACGCGATGGATCCAGGTGTCGAATCGCGCGTGCCCCTGCCGCCAGCCTGAGGCGTGGCGCCAGATGCGCACGAAAGTCTCCTGCGCGACGTCCTCGGCCTCCGCCGCGTCGCCCAGCATCCGCGCGGCCAGAGCCAGGATGCGCGGTAGCTTGCGCGCCACCATCGCCTGCATTGCGGCGGGGTCGCCGGCGCGAATGCGGCGTACCAGTTCCTCGTCCGGATCGGCGCCCATCAACAGGGGCGCTCGCATGTGTCATTGCGCTGCATAACCTCTTGGTCATTGCTCCTGCTTGGGAGCGGATTTGTGGCTCGGCCGCTCGTCGGCGCTGAGCACCCCGTCGCCATTCTTGTCCAGCTTGGCGAAGCGCTTGGCGAGGAAGGCGTCGAGTTCGCCCTTGTCGACGAAGCCGTCCTTGTTGGCGTCCATGCGCGCGAAGGATTTGGCCGGATCGCCTTTTGCCTTGCGTTCGGTCTGGAAAGCGGTCCATTCGGCGAGGCTGACCTTGCCGTCATTGTCGGTGTCGGCCCGCATGAACGCCTTTTCCCGGCGCGCCTCGAACTTTTCCAGCGTCAGGCCGAACTTGGTTTGGTCAGGCTTGGCGGCAGCCGCAGTGTCCGGCGTCGTCTGGGCGGGGGCAGGCGTCGTCGTCTGGGCGACCGCGACAGCGGTCTGCAGGCCAAGGGCAAAGGCGAATAGGCGGATCATGCTCTCGTCTCCGGTTGGCGCGGCCATTGGCGGCCACGCTTCAGCCGTTGAACGCGGCGAGGAGCAAAATCCGTCGGTCCTTTTAGCCGGACGGCAATCCATCCGATACGGTTGCGCCGGACCGGGATGCGTCCGAACGGAAGCTGCGACTATCTCTGGTTGTCGACCACCACCAGCTGGTCCGGCTTGAAGCCGGCATGCTGCGGCGTCCAGACGTCGCCTTCGCGGTTGAACCAGTGGCACAGATACATGCCGGAGGCCGCGCCGTCGCTGATAGTCATCTCCGGGCCCCCGGATTTCAGCCTGACGACGTCTCCGGTCTTGAAATTATTGGGCATTTTGACCTCCCATGCTGACCGGCCGAGTTTCCCACCAACAGCTACTCCCGACAATGGTCGAGATGCGCCGATGACATGGTACAGGGTTGGGAAGGTGTCGATGCCGCTTGCCTGGCGCGCCGGGCAGCGCTCCATATGTGACCGGATCGTGTCGGGGCTTCGCAGGCGAAGCGAGCGACCTGATCGCTCCGTGTCTTCAATCGCTGTCGTGCTGAGGGGCCGGCGGCTGCGCCGGCTGGCTGTCTTGTCCGGCCGGGCGGACGGTCATGGACCTTTCGTCGGGCCACAATGCCTGTGCCTTCATAACCGCTGCCAGGAGATTCTCTGCTTCAACGCTTCCGATCTCGGTTAGAAGCGGGCTGTTGCCGCCTGCTGCGAAATCGACGTGATAGACAGTCCAACTCCTCATTGCATTTCCGGCAATTGCGTCTCGGCGCGGGCACGCGGATGGAAGCCCGGCTCGCTTTTGTGGTTAGGATTTTGAGGTCCGCGAGCCGGGCATGCGCCAACCGATGGGCGGGGGGCTTGGGGTTATCAGCCGGCGCGATGGCGAGACTGTCTGATTTGCCCCCTGGTCCACAATCGACCGAGGTCCATCCTGCCGGACGCATTGGTCCGAAAGGACAAAAGATATAGCCCCTTATTCCGTTGGGGCAGATTGACTGTGCCGGTGATCTGTCAGCGCGGGCTTGGCAAAATCTGTCGGCGCCATCAGATACCTGTCTCAGGCCGCCGGCATTGGGCGCGGATCGAGTCCGGGTCAAAAGGCGACAAAGACGCCGCTCTGGAGAGCCGGCAACCCGCGCTGGATCACGTTTCTCCTGGATGGAGGCGAACCTCTTCCTCCGCAGGCAGCGTTTGCGGCTGAAGCAACTCGGAAGGCGAAAGTGGACCGCCTCAGGGCAAGGTCCAGTGGCATCAGCGACCAAATCAAAGTTCGAAAGATCGGGTCGTCGCCATACCACCCGGTCATTTCATACCGCTCCATCTCAGGGATACGGCCTGACCCTGGCGATCGAACCAGCGCATTCGGAGAGGCTTGTGCGGAAGAGCGAAAAACACTAAGCCAGCCCGCGTGGGGCCTGTAGCTCAATGGTTAGAGCCGGCGGCTCATAACCGCTTGGTTGGGGGTTCGAGTCCCTCCGGGCCCACCATTATCGTTATTTATCAACGTTTTATAGGGTGGTTCGCCACGAGGTTCGCCAATAGGTTCGCCAAGCATCGGCTTGCGCGTCACGAGACGCACGACTCGATCCATCCCCTGGACCGCCAACCGAACCTGCGATGCCTCGCGCGAATAGAGCTCGGCATGATCGATATCGTCGTGACCGAGCACATCCATGAGCTGCCTGGTCGAAGCCTCTGCCTCCGCCAGATAAACGCCGAGCGACTTCCGCAAGCCATGGAGGGTCAGCCCCTTGGGCAGGCCGGCAAGCTTGCACCAATGCGCCATCATTCCAGTCAGCGACTTGGCCGAGAACGGTTCCCCGTAGCCGTTGACCAGGACGGTCTCGCCGCGCCTGTCGGCCGCATCCAAAATCTCGGAGAGCATCGGTGTGATCGGCACAAAAAGCCGTTTGCCGCCAGTTCGTCCCTTGTTCTTGGCCTGAACGATATCAAACCCGTCGAAGTGACGCTCGACGCCATCGATGAACACACGACGAGTGACTCTTTGATCCCAGCGCAGGCCCGCGACGTCGCCGCGGCGGTTGCCGAGCCAAAGTGCCAACCCGTAGCAGGTGCGCGCTGCGGTGCCGAGCTGCCAACGCTTTTCAAATTGCTCCATGGCCTCACGCGACCATGCTTTCCAGCCGGCATAGGCTGGCCGCCACTCGACCGCTGCTGTGGGGTCGATTTCGATCCAGTCTTGCCGAAGTGCGACATAGACCAGCTTGCGTATGCCGACCAATAGGTGTTTGGCCTTGTGGGGCGTGGCGATGAAGCGGCCTAGAAGCTCTTCAACATGGATGCGTCTAAGATTCTTAACCGGCACGTTCCGCCAGATGAGCGGGTGATCAGGGACCACCCGCAGTTCTAAAAACTCTTCGATGAGCCGCGTGTTCTTGCGCTTGCTGGCCTCGTCAAGCGCCAGCCACTTGACAGAGATCTTCAACCGTTGAAAGGCCGCTCCAAACGTGCCGGGCAGGGCAGCTCCGGGCATTTGGACGACAGGGGCCTTGGGGACTTTCCGGCCCTCGACCGCTGCTTTGTAAGCATCCTTGAAACCGGGTTGGTTTGGCGCCGGCAGACTGACAACACGCTCCTTCGTCCGATAGCGCCAGCGAAGTTTGCCGTGGCGATCGGTGTAGGAGGAAAGGCCAGGATATTTGTCGGTCATGGCAGAACGAATCTATTCCCTGCGATGATTCCCTTGCAACAGGAAGTCGACGATATTCTCTTCATCATCTCCAGGTAGTTCGGTAAACGCAGCCTCGAGTCTCAGCCGGTCCCAAATCACGCGGCCGTCGACCTTCTTCGGCTTTGGCATACGGCCATCAGCGACCATTTGGTCAAATTTGGTTATGCCCACGCCGACATACCGGGCGGCCTCTTCTCGTGAGAGGCCGCGAGGAGGGTAGGAGAGGCTGTCGCTTTTCACCGCTTGATCCAAGGTTCTACGAATAAGACCGGCCTCGGCTAGCCCCCAATGATCATAGAAGGAAGAGAGCTGATCGGCTTGTTCGGCAAAACGCGGTCGCGACCTGTAAATAGGATAGCCGCCTCGGTCGCTCCTTCGCCGATTGTCTCGGGGGTTGGCAGCGGTAGGCCGCTACAAGTGCTCCTGACAATGAATCTGTGCCTTTTCCTATTGTGTGACGTCATAGCAAACGCGGCCGCCTCAGACGTATGGCGGGCATCTATTGGCGACTGCGCCTCAATCACTCACAGGTCGATTTGGAACCGCACCGGAAGCAGGGACTTTCTCAGTATAGCCAGTAGCGATCTGAGGCGCACACGGTGGCAAGCTAGCATGGCTAAATGACTGATAAGGCAACATTATCATTCGTTTTGTCGCACCGACAGGCTGTGCGTTTTGTGCCGAAAATCATCGCCAAAAGCGCACGACCGCTTTACCCTCGAAATCATGATTCGCCTCGATCCCGCGACCGCCAATCCGTCCGCGCCGCCGACCGTTCCGGCCTGGGCGCTTGCCGCCGGCGGCGGGCCGAGCGACGCCGACGCCGCCTTCCAGGCCGGCGCCGCCCTGGCTTCGCTGGACACACTTGCCCGCGCGCAGCCTGCCTGGTCCGGCGCGTGGGGCCAGAGGCTGGCGCTCAAATGCGCCGCCGCCTGCATACGGCTCGCCGGCCGCGCCGAGGATGCGGCCGCCTTGCGCGATACCTGGCACCTGCGCGCGGTAGGTGCTGATCCCGGCCCCGCCGGCGCCATCTATAGCGCGTGGCGGCAATTGGCGCTGCAGCCGCCCGTCGCCAGCGCCGATCGGCTCGAAACGATCGTCGAGCAGCTCGGGCTGCGCTGGGACGGCTCGGCGCTTGCTGACCTCTGCACGCAGATCGAGAAGCTCACGGCATCCGAACGGCCAGCGCCGTTCGCCGCCGCAGCGATCGCCACTCGTGTCCTCGCCGCTCGCCCCGATGCCGAGCTGTTCGCCTGGTGGCTCGCAGATTTTGTGCTGGCGCAAAGCCTGGGCTGGCCACGGCCGCTGCCGCTCCTGATGGCGCAGGTTTTTGGTCCGGCCTTCCGCACAGAGGCCGGCGGCGGGCGCATCCGGCCCGGGAAAGAGGGATTCGAACGCGCGGTTTGCGTTGCGCTGGTTCAAGCGGCGGCCGAGACCTGCCGGCTGGCCCGAGACCTGTCGCGCCGCGGCGAAAAGCTCTTGGCGGTGGCGCCGAAACTGCGCGCCAAGGGCGCCGGCGACGTGATCTTTCTGCTGCTCAACGACGATGCCGTCTCCGGCTCGATGACGACGAAAAACCTGTCGCG
>NZ_RZSB01000285.1:0-6949 GCF_004023285.1 Mesorhizobium sp. M2A.F.Ca.ET.067.02.1.1 | reverse complement strand
GATTGGCAGGCTGCACGTCATAGGCGAGCACGAAGCGCACGGCGCCTTCGCCGATATAGGAGGAGAAGTGGTCGATGTCCGGATTGCCGGCCAGCGCCCGCTGCTCGAAGCGTTCCATTTGGTCGCGCGTCTCGGTGATCGAGGAGTTCTGCGGCAGGTTCCAGTCGACGATCAGCTCCGGCCGGTCGGAAGGTGGGAAGAACTGCTGCTGGACGAGGCCGAAGCCGGCGACCGAGGCGGCGAACACAAGCACCGTCACGATGATCGTCAGCCAGTGCCGGCGCACGGAGAAGACAAGCACGCGCCGGAACAGCGAGGTGAAGCGTCCTGGCTGGTCGTGGTGCTTCTCTTTCATCGTCGCAGGCAGGATGGTGACGCCGAGCAGCGGCGCGAACAGCACCGCCACGATCCATGACACCAGCAGCGACACCGCGATGACGACGAACAGCGTGAAGGTGTACTCGCCCGCGGCGCTCGAGTTGAGGCCGATCGGGATGAAGCCGGCGACCGTCACCAGCGTGCCGGTCAGCATCGGAAAGGCGGTCGAGGTGTAGACGAAGGTCGCCGCCTTGCGGAGATTGTCGCCGACTTCCAGCCGCGCCACCATCATCTCGACCGCGATCATTGCGTCGTCGACCAAAAGGCCGAGCGCGATGATCAGCGCGCCAAGCGAAATGCGCTGCAGCGAGATGCCGAGATAGGCCATCACCGTGAAGGTGATGGCCAGCACCAGCGGGATCGACAGCGCCACGACGAAGCCGGCGCGCAGCCCCAGGCTGACGAAGGAGACGGCGAGCACGATCGCGACGGCCTCGAACAGCGCCCGCGTGAAGCCCGAGACCGCCTCGTCGACGATCACAGGCTGGTCGGCCACCAGATGCACGCCGACGCCGACCGGCAGGTCGGCCAGCACCTTCTGCATCTCCTCGTGCAGTGCCTCGCCGAATTTCAGCAAATTGGCGTTGGGCTTCATGCCGATGGCAAGCCCGATCGCATCCTGGCCGTTGAACCGGAACAGGGCCGTCGGCGGGTCGACATAGCCGCGCCGGATCGTCGCCACGTCGCTCAGCCGGAAGAAGCGATCGTTGACGCGTAAATTGATGGCCCGCAGGCTTTCCTCGGAGGTGAACTGGCCGCCGACGCGCACGCTGATGCGCTCCGGGCCGGACTGGATGACGCCGGACGGCGTGATGGCGTTTTGCGCCTGCAGGCTCGCCACGATCGCCTGCTGGTTGAGGCCGAGCGCCGCGATCTGGCGCGTCGAGAACTCGAGATAGATGGCCTCGTCCTGCGCGCCGACCAGATCGACCTTGCCGGCATTCGGCACGGTCAGGATCTTGGTGCGGACATCTTCGACATAGTCGCGCAGCTGGCGTGGCGTCAGCCCGTCGGCGGTGAAGGCATAGATGTTGCCGTAGACGTCGCCGAAGCGGTCGTTGAAGAACGGTCCCTGCACGCCCTGCGGAAGCTGCGCCTTGATGTCGTTGACCATGTTGCGCACCTGAAGCCAGTTCGGCACGACGTCGCGCGCCTTGGTGGTGTCCTTCAGGTTGACGAAGACGACCGTTTGGCCGGCAGTGGTGACCGATTTGGTGTAGTCGAGGCTGTCGAGCTCCTCGAGCTTCTTCTCGATGCGGTCGGTCACCTGCTGCACCGTCT
The DNA here is from genome assembly GCF_004023285.1 of Mesorhizobium sp. M2A.F.Ca.ET.067.02.1.1. Lineage (NCBI taxonomy): Bacteria > Pseudomonadati > Pseudomonadota > Alphaproteobacteria > Hyphomicrobiales > Phyllobacteriaceae > Mesorhizobium > Mesorhizobium sp. M2A.F.Ca.ET.067.02.1.1. The sequence continues at coordinate 5,290 of NZ_RZSB01000285.1, read as the reverse complement.
CCTTGACCGAAGCGCCCGGCCAGTTGGCCTGGATGATCATGGTCTTGATGGTGAAGGCGGGATCTTCCTCCCGGCCAAGATTGAGATAGGAGAAGATGCCGGCCACCACGAAGACCAGCATGAAATACCAGACCATGGAACGGTGACTGAGCGCCCAGTCGGAGAGGTTGAAGCCCTTCATCAGACGCCGCCCTCCGGCACTTTGACCTTCTGGCCTTCGGCGAGGCTGTGGACGCCGGCTGTGACGACGCGCATGCCTGCCTCGAGCCCTCCGGCCACCGTGAAGCTGCCGCCGCTCTTGGACGCGACCTTGATCTCGCGCGCGCTCACGCTGGAGGATTGCGGATCGACGATCCAGACTTTCTCAGAGCCGTCTTTTTCGAGCAGCGCCGATATCGGCAGTTCGATCGTCGGGTCCACCTTGGTCATACGCGTCGCGGTGATCGTCGAGCCCAGGCGGAACGCTGTCGGCGGATCGACCAGCGTCAGCTTCACGCGCCTTGTGCGCGTGGCGCCTTCCGACTGCGGGGCGATCTCGCGCAGCCTCGCCTGTGTCTTGATCGTCGGCAGCGATTGCAGGACCACCTCGAAGGGCATGCCGACGGTGAGGTCGCCGGTCAGCTGATCGGGGATGTCGACCACCGCCTCGCGCGGGTCGGTACGCGCCACGGTGACGACGGTCTGTCCGGCCGAAACCGTCTGGCCGACCTCGGCGCCGGTAGCGGTGACGACGCCGTCGAAATCGGAGAACAGCCGCGCATAGCCAAGCTGCTCCTGCGACTTGGCCAAAGCGGCATTGGCGCGCTCGACGCCGGCTTCCGCCGCCTGCCGCGCCTGTTTCGCGGCGTCGAATGTCGCCTGCGATGTGTTGGCCGAGGCCAGCAGCTGGCGCTGGCGATCCTCGCTGGCGGCGGCGTTGATGAACTGCGCCTGCGCGTTCGACAGATCGGCTTTCGACGCCTGGACGGCAAGCTCCAGCGCCGTCGGATCGAGCGCCGCGATCGTCGTACCCTTGGTGACGAGGTCGCCGACCTTGACGTCGCGCGAGACGACGCGGCCGAGCAGCCGGAAGGCGAGGTCGGCACTGTATTGCGGCTCGACCGAACCGGCGAAGCCGAAGGTCTCGACGGTCTTCGGCTCGATCACAACAGACAGGACAGGCCGGATGACCTCCGGCGGCTTCTCTTCCGAGCGCGAGCAGGCGGCGAGCGCGGCTAGGACAAGCAGGGGAGCGACGTGCCGCAACCGGTTCATTGGCTGGCTCCAGCGATCTCGACCGTTTGTCCGGGGCTGAGCAACTGTCCGCCGGCGGTAACGACGCTCTGTCCTTCCTGCAATCCCTTGTCGACGGCGATGATGCCTGAATCGAAGGCGAGCACCTCGACCGGCGTCTCCGTCACCGCCTTGCTCGACGGATCGATCACCCAGACGGCGGGCTTGCCGGTGGCGGATGTCAGAGCCTGCCAGGGCAACAGAATGGCCCTGACCGGCTTGGCGCTGACCGTGCCGATCACGGCCGCGCCCAACGGCATGCCGGCCGGCGTGTCAGGGATGCCGACCTTGACCCGGATCGATCCGGACTGGGTGTCGACCGCCGGCGAAATCTCGCGAACCTTGCCGACCGCGCGCACCTGCGGGTCGGACAGCAGCGTGATCGTCACCGCGGGCGAGGGCGGGGTCTGGGCAACCAGCGTCTCGTGCACGTTGAAGACAGCGTCGCGGTCGCCGTCCTCGGCGATGGTGAACACGGTCTGCGCCGCTTGCACCACCTGCCCGGCCTCGACCTGGCGCGCCGTGATGACGCCGGCAGCCCCCGCCTTGAGCTCGGTGTAGGAAAGGTTTTCCTTGGCATTGGCGAGGGCGCTTTGCGCCGCGTCGACGCTGCCTTGCGCCACTTTCAGGGCCTGGTCCGCGCTGTCGAAATCCCGCCTCGTCGTGAAACCCTGCGAAAGCAGCGTCTTTTGCCGTTGGTAGGTGGCCTCGGCCTGGGTGAGCTGCGCCTGCGCCGCGTCGAGATCGGCCTGGGCCGAGCGCAGGTCCGACTCCTGTTCCTGCGGGTCTATGCGCGCAAGCACCGCACCCTGGTCGACATGCTGGCCGACATCGACCAGACGCTCGGCGACCCGGCCGCCGACGCGGAACGACAGATTGTTGAGCGTGCGTGCGGCGATCACCCCGGTCAGCGAGGTTCGCGGCGCGTAGTCGGCGAGGGCGACCGTTTGCGTCGTCACCACCACCGGCAATTTCTTTTCCGCCGCCTGCTGCTTCTGGCAGCCGGCCGCCGAAATCGCCGCGCCGGCGCAGACGAGCAGCAACAACGTTTTTGAACGAAAAGGATGGCGGTGTGGCGAAGACGGCAAGGCGGACGATGTCGCTTTCCTGCTCATGGTTCCCCTCAAGCCGTGGGGGCCGCTGCCGCCGGCGGCACGTCGCGGATGAAATGAGATTAATCCATCGGCGGGAAAAGGAAACTCTTTCCGGGGCGTGTTTCGTCAGCCTGGTTAAGGGCATTCTCGCAGGCCCAATCGACTGGGCCATGGTGCCGACTTGAGCAAAACATGAAATAAGGCCAGAAGGGATTTCAACGGCATCAAACGAGAACGGGCCCAATCTCGATGAGGGATGGCCCGATGAGGGACGATATGAAGAATTCAGCCATTTCCGAACGCAAGAACCAGTCGATTTCGCGCGGCGTCGGCATGACGACGCAGATCTACGCCGATCGCGCCGAGAATTCGGAAATCTGGGATGTCGAGGGCCGCCGCTATATCGACTTCTCTTCCGGCATCGCCGTGGTCAACACCGGCCATCGCCACCCGAAGGTGATCGAGGCGGTCAAGGCGCAGCTCGATCGCTTCACCCACACCTGCCACCAGGTGGTGCCCTATGAGAGCTACGTTCATCTCGCCGAGCGGCTGAACGGCCTGTTGCCCGGCAAGTTCGGCAAGAAGACCGTCTTCGTCACCACCGGCGCCGAGGCGGTCGAGAACGCCATCAAGATCGCCCGCAACGCCACCGGCCGCCAGGCGGTCATCGCCTTTTCCGGCGGTTTCCACGGCCGCACCTTCATGGGCATGGCGCTGACCGGCAAGGTCGTGCCCTACAAGGTCGGCTTCGGCGCGATGCCGGCCGATGTCTTCCATGCGCCGTTCCCGGTCGCGCTGCATGGCGTTTCCGTCGCGGATTCACTCGCCGCGCTCGACAAGCTGTTCAAGGCCGATGTCGATCCGAACCGGGTTGCCGCCATCATCGTCGAGCCGGTGCAGGGCGAGGGCGGCTTCTACGAAGCGCCGCGCGACTTCATGGCTGCATTGCGCAAGATCTGCGACCAGCATGGCATCCTGCTCGTCGCCGACGAGGTGCAGACCGGCTTTGCCCGCACCGGCAAGATGTTCGCCATGGACCATCACGACGTGGCGCCCGATCTCACCACCATGGCCAAGAGCCTCGCCGGCGGCTTCCCGCTGTCGGCCGTCACCGGCCGCGCCGAGATTATGGACGCGCCCGGTCCCGGCGGCCTCGGCGGCACCTATGGCGGCAGCCCGATCGGCGTCGCCGCGGCGCACGCCGTGCTCGATGTAATCGAGGAGGAAAAGCTCTGCGACCGCGCCAATGCGCTGGGCGCGCGGCTGAAGCAACGGCTGGAATCGATCCGCGAGGACGTGCCGGAGATCGTCGACATCCGCGGCCCGGGCTTCATGAACGCGGTCGAGTTCAACGACGTGAAGAAAGGCCTGCCGTCGGCCGAATTCGCCAACGCGGTGCGGCTGAAGGCGCTGGACAAGGGCCTCATCCTGCTCACCTGCGGCGTCTACGGCAACGTCATCCGTTTCCTGTCGCCGATCACCATCCAGGACGGCGTCATGACCGAGGCGCTGGATATTCTGGAAAGCTCAATCCGCGACGCGCGGGCTGCCTGATCGCGTGTCAGCTTCAACCATCCTTGGGTATTTTCCCTCCATCGAAAATGCCCTGGATGTCGCGTGAGCCGTGCAGGATGCGCTCAACACGCACGTCGTCATCTTCGACGGTATAAAAGATGACGTATCTCTGGAATGCGACGGAGCGCAGCGCGGGCCAGAGCTCGGAACGGGGAGCGCCACCACGGGGTGCTCCAAGATAGTGTCGCATCGTACTCGAAGAGCCGCTATCAAGCGGCGGGCGGCGGCCGGATCTTCAGCTCGGATGTAATCGCCAATCTCTTCAATGTCCTGCACGGCGGCGGGTGCGAAACTGAGAGCCATTATTTGCGGCTTTCAGCCGCGTATCTTTTCTCCAACCGATCAAAAACGTCGTCGGCTGCAATAGCTTGTCCGCTCTCCACACCCTTGCGGATGTCTTCGCGCAGCGCGGCAAGCTTCGCCTGCCGGTGCTCTTCGCGTTCTTCCAGCAGACGCAGGCTATCGCGCACAACCTCGCTTGCGCTGGCATAGCGGCCACTCTCGACAAGCTCGCGCACGAATGCCTCGTGGCGGGAGCCAATGCTGTAGCTTGCAGGCATGGAACAAATCTTTCGCTTTATCCGATATTATCAATTTATGATAAGTCGGCGGAGCTCGTTTGCCAAGGTTTGGCGTCTTTCGCACTCCAAGCGCTGTTCCCAGCATGTGGATTGAACAGTCAGCCCGTCGCCCTGGTCGGTTCGTCCTCATTGAAGGCCGCAAGCGCGGCCTTCAATGAATCCGGCCCGCCTGCCACCGTCTGCGGCGTCGGCGAGAAACCGGCGCCGAGCATCTTGCGGCCAAGCATGTGGTCCGCGGGGCGATTGACGGATTCGATGCCGAGCAGCCGGCTACCGGCATAATGGTAGATCGAGAACTTGTTGTCGGCGAGATCGCCGAGCACCACGTGGCTGTCCCCGCCTTGCGTCAGCCCCACCATCTGCAGCTTCATGTCGCCGATATCCGACCAGAACCACGGCACGGCGGCGAAGGCCTCCACGTGCCCGAGGATGGTGCGCGCGGCAAGCCTGGCCTGGTCGGTGGCGTTCTGTACCGATTCCAGCCGCACGTCGCCGCCGGTGAACCAGTGCCGGTAGGCGGCGGCGTCGCCGATGGCGAGGATTTCGGGGATCGAGCTCTGCATATGCTGGTCGACGCGGATGCCGTTGCCGATGGCCAGGCCGGCGGTTTCGGCCAGTTCGACATTGGGCACGACGCCGATGCCGATGATCACCATCTGCGCCGGCAGGTGTTCGCCACTTGAGGTGATCGCTGCCGAGACGCGGCCGCTGTCACCCTCCAGCCGGGCAACGGTTGTGCCGGTCAGGATGCGCACGCCGATCGCCTCC